>CBDUBP010000308.1:0-2882 GCA_965365415.1 uncultured bacterium
TCAGGGCGTAAAAAATTACCTCTCCGATCCGAATCTCGCGTATGGGTATGCGGTCACCGAAAATCTGAAATCCCATCTTGAAACCGCCTCTTCGATGGAGCTCGATGAATTCTTTAACGACTGGGTTTACAAACAGGGTTTTCCGTCATACAATATCACCGCGCAGAATATCGCTCCGGGACAGGTCCGTTTTACGGTTAACCAGACGCAATCACATCCGTCTGTCAGCTTTTTCGAAATGCCGCTGCCGATCAGAATCTTCGGTCCGGGCGGACAAACGGCTGATATCATCATCGAAAATACTTCGAACAATCAGCAGATCATTGCCAGCGTACCGTTTGCGATAAATGGATTTCAATTCAACCCGCGGCGCGACATCGTAACAGGAAGCAATACAACCACACTTGGCACATCAGAGATGGATCTGCTTTCCGCAATTGCGATCTATCCAAATCCGGCAAAAACGATGTTGAACATTTCGATCCCGTCGAATGTGCAGATTTCTAATGTCAGTATTCACAACGCTATTGGTCAGAATGTGATGAAAAGTACCGGAGATTTGATCGATGTTTCGGCATTGTCGACAGGAATCCACTTTGTGACGATCACCACAGATGCCGGAAAAACTGTATTGAAATTCATCAAAGAGTAATCATTTCCGTTTAAGGAATTCCAAGGTTGGAGTAATAAATTCAGAGTATGTCTGGATGTGCGGCATATGCCCGGCTTCCGGAATTTCTATCAATTCTCCTTTTTTGAATCGGGCTGCCGCAGCTTTTCCAAGCGACGGGTAATTCCCAAGCGTTTCCTGTATCTCGATCGGCGCTTTGCCTTTGCCGATCGCAGTGCGGTCTTTCTGTCCGATAATAAGCATGACAGGCGGCTTTACATTCTCGAATTCATAGAAAACCGGCTGGGTAAAGATCATGTCGTAAAGAAGTGCCGAGTTCTTGGCGATGACGGGATAATCCTTATTGATGGTCCAGCCCGCAAGCTGGTTGAGCCACTTGTCATATTCGGGCTTCCAGTTGTTGGCATAATAATATTCCATCTGATAAGTGCGGATGTGTTCATAATCCTGCTTTAACTCGGATTGATACCAATCGTCGACCGACTGGTAAGGAACAACTCTTTTCCAATCTTCGAGTCCGATTGGATTAACAAGGATTACCTTCTCGGTAAAATCTGGATACATCAGTGCAAACCGAACGGCGAGCATGCCACCCATCGAATGCCCGATGACGCTTGCTTTTCGGATCTTGAGCTCGTCCAGGATCGTCTTGGTGTTTTCCGCAAGCAATTGAAAACTGTATTGGATATGTGTCGGTTTTGAAGATTTCCCGAATCCGATCTGGTCGGGAATGATGACGCGGAATCCTTCATTTGTCAGATCACGCGCGGTCTGTTCCCAATAATTACCCGCAAAATTTTTTCCGTGCAGCAAAATGACCGTTTTGTTGTTTGGATTTTTCGGACGTACATCCATATAGGCCATCCGAAGGCTTTGACCCTGTATATTAAATGTGCGGATCTTTACCGGAAACGGATATTCAACATTCTTCAGATTGATATCCATCACTTCCAGCTTTGGCTGCGCCGCACAAATCGTAGCGAAAAGTAATATGATTGCGAAACGAATCATCATTTTTTCAATTTCCAAAGCGTAACAAGACCTTCCATCTTACCATACACAGGATCATTCTCAGGAAAAGCAACTTTGGCAATGTTTTCATCCGCCTTTGGCCGGTCGCCCTCTTCGCCTTTGAGAACATCGTAGTCGCTACCGCCCGGATATGCGCCTACAACGCCAAAGTCGTCCGATGCATCAATTCGTTTGTGACCGACACCCGCAGGAATCACCACCACATCGCCTTCCTCGACCGACATTTTTTCGCCCTCTTCGCCGCCAAACTGCAAAGTGGCATATCCGGAATGCACACCGAGCACTTCATGGACTGTGCTGTGATAATGATGATAATCGTAAACGCCGTTATCCCACGCTTTTTTCCAGTCGCGTTCTTCGAAATACGTCATCATGTCGGCCGGATTGCATTTGTCTTCCGAAAAAACGTTCTTGTATATCAACAATGGGTATTTGCTGTTGGGGATCTTCCCGTCATCTTTAAAAAACAATTGAATTGGTTCCATTCTACCAGGTACTTGATGAATTTAGAAATCGTATGTGATCGGCCGACAACTCAAGCTTGGGTGCTGCGATGATGCTTTCCATCTGTTCTTCATTCGTGGCGCTGACAATCGGTGCCGTGACCGATGGCCGGCTAATCAGCCACGCAAGTGCTACCGCTGCAGGTGTAGATTGTGTTTCTTTAGCAACATGATCGAGCGCATCGAGAATCTTTAATCCGCGTTCATCAAGATATTTTTCCATGTTCTTTCCGCGGACACTTTTCGAAAAATCTTCGGCCGACCGATATTTCCCTGTCAGGAATCCGCTTTGAAGCGAGTAATACGTGATCACGCCAAGTCCGTGGCCCAGGCAGATCGGCTCATACAGGCTTTCATACTTTTCGCGCGCATACAGATTATAATATGGCTGAAGCGTGGCATACTCCGGAAGCCCTTCGTTTACAGCAATTTCAAAAGATTCCTTCAACCTTTCAGGTGAAATGTTGGACGCGCCAATGTAGCGGACTTTCCCTTCTTTTATCAACTGATCATATGCTGATAATGTTTCTCCTATCGGATATTCCTCTTCGTCAAAATGTGTCTGATAAAGGTCTATATGATCCGTTTTCAGCCGTTTTAATGATGCTTCGGCGGCTTTCAGGATGTATTTTTTCGACAAACCTTTGTTGCCGTTTCCCATATCCGATCCAACTTTTGTCGCGATGATGAGTTTATTGCTGTTCTTGTGTTTCGAC
>CBDUBP010000309.1:0-2861 GCA_965365415.1 uncultured bacterium
GAATCCATCATCGAAGACTTTCTCCTTTCCGGAGGATGGTGATTCAACCGCCGATGCCGGATTTTGCCTGACTGCCACCGGTTCCGACCCCGATCTTGAGGTCATGCTTTTGCCACTTGGGTCTGCCCGCCCCGGATTTGAATCTCAATATGTACTTATCGTACGCAATGTGGGTTCGGTCGTCCAGTCAGGCAACGTAACGCTGGTATTTGACGACGGTATTTTGGATGTTTTGTCGACTATACCTGCCGCGACTGCTGCCAACGGACTTTTAACGTGGAATTTAGGCATGATCGAACCTTGGTCAGAGCACAGTTTTAATATTACCTTCTCAATAAATTCACCGTTGGATGTACCTGCTGTCAACGCCGGCGACACATTGTCATTCACTGCTGCAATTGACGGGAGTCTTAATGATCTTACGCCCGAAAATAACACAAGGCAACTTCAGCAGTTGGTTGTGAATTCGCATGACCCGAATACAACCACATGCCTCGAGGGCTCAGTGGTGTCACCTGATATCGCAGGAAATTATGTCCATTATCAAATCAGGTTTGAAAATACTGGAACTGCTTCTGCAGTTAATGTAGTCATCTCGGACGAGATCGATACAACTAAGTTTGACATAAACTCGTTCTTGCCGATAACTGGCAGCCATGCTTTTATGGCGCGTCTCGTGGATGGCAATAAAGTCGAATTTATTTTTGAGAACATCAATCTTCCATTTGACGATGCGAATAATGATGGATTTGTTGTTTTTAAGATCAAAACGCTTCCCGGACTTCAAGTTGGCGACACGTTCAGCAACAGCGCCAGCATTTATTTTGATTATAATTTCCCGGTGGTTACCAATACTGCTGTGACCGAAATCCAAATGCTTTCGGCAGATGATTTCCAACAGAATAATTTTGCGCTTTATCCAAATCCTGCAATTGATGTGATCAACATTAAAGGTATCCACCAGATTGACAATGCAACGATACAGGTATACAATCTTCTTGGGCAGCGCGTTCTTCTTGTAGATGACATTTCAAATTCTATAAATATTTCCGGCTTGAATCCCGGCCATTACATGGTTCAGTTAAATGTCAGCGATCGAGTTTATACCGGACGCATCATAAAACAATAGCGGAAATGGATTCGATATCTTAAGGCCTCGGGACTATTAAATTAGGCCCGGGGCTTTTGTTATATTTGACTATTAATCCGTTCGCGATGAGATTTGTTTTTTCAATACTCCTATTGCCGCTTCTGGCATTGTCTCAAAACTACCAGCAGTACGTCAATCCATTCATTGGCACTGGTGGTCACGGGCACACTTTTCCAGGGGCGACGGTTCCATTTGGCATGGTTCAATTGTCACCTGATACACGTATTGACGGAAGCTGGGACGGATGTTCGGGATATCACTATTCCGACAGCGTTATTTATGGATTTTCGCACACACATCTGAATGGTACCGGAGTTTCGGATTTTGGCGATATTATGATCATGCCAACGATGGGCGAACCGGATTTGCGACCGGCATCTTATTCTTCAAAATTTTCACATCAAAATGAAGGAGCGAATGCCGGGTATTATGGCGTAAAACTGGAAGACGAGGAGATAGATGCAGCACTTACCGCATCTGCAAGGGTCGGGCTACATCGCTACAGATTTAATAGATCAGGTCAGGCAAACATTATCCTTGATTTAAATCACCGCGACAAATTGCTTCAGGGTGAGGTTCGCATCATCGACGACCGCACGGTAGAAGTTCTGCGCAGAAGCGAAGCATGGGCTCGCGACCAGTACATTTTTGCGCGGTTGGAATTCGATCGGCCGATGAATATATCAGCGGTCAACAACAATGCGTTTGCACCTGCCAAGATTTCAGATACATTCTTTGCCGGGACAATTCTGTCGTTGGCATTCTCAACACAGGTTAAGGAGCGCGATATCGTCATGGTCAAAGTTGCATTGTCGCCAACCGGTTATGACGGAGCCAAACTCAATATGACCGAAATGCCGGATTGGGATTTTGAAAAAGTAGTTGAAAATGCAAAGGCCGCGTGGAATATGGAACTGTCAAAAATTGAAATTCCGACTTCCGACATCAATAAGACGCAAATTTTCTACACTGCGATGTATCATCTGATGACGCAGCCCAACATTGCCGAAGATCTTGATGGGAAATATCGCGGGCGCGACAATAAGATCCATGTGGCATCCGATTTTGATTATTATTCCGTATTCAGCCTTTGGGATACATTTCGGGCGGCGCATCCGTTATACACGTTGATCGACAAAAAGCGAACGGCCGATTTCATTAATACGTTCATCAAACAATACGAACAGGGCGGCACGCTGCCGGTTTGGGAACTTGCGTCGAACGAGACAGGCTGCATGATCGGATATCATTCCGTATCAGTGATCGCAGATGCAATGGCAAAAAACATTTCAGGATTTGATTATCGAAAGGCGTTTGAAGCCTCAAAGCACAGTGCGATGCTCGATCATCTCGGTTTGGATGCGTATAAAAGAAACGGTTTCATTGCGATTGATGACGAACACGAAAGCGTATCGAAAACCCTTGAGTATGCGTATGACGATTGGTGCATTGCGCAGATGGCCGCGCTGCTTAACGAGAAATCGGATTACGACTACTTCATCAGACGTTCTGAATCGTGGCGCAATATATTTGATCCGACAGCCAAATTCATGCGGCCAAAACGCAACGGTGGCTGGGAAAGTCCGTTCGAGCCACGCGAGGTAAACAATAATTTCACCGAAGGAAATTCTTGGCAGTATTCATTTTTCGTCCCACAAAATATCACGGGAATGATCGATGCGTACGGCGGGGCTACAATGTTTGAGCGTAA
>CBDUBP010000310.1:0-2833 GCA_965365415.1 uncultured bacterium
TTCAGATGATGTTTGAATACTCCGAAACACAAACCATGATTGCCGAATCCATCAGGGATTTTTCAGAACAACATATCCGCCCGAACATTATGGATTGGGATGAGTCACAGACTTTTCCGGTCGACCTTTTTAAAAAGCTCGGGGAAATGGGTTATATGGGTGTTTTGGTTCCTGAATCGCTAGGCGGATCGGGATTGGGTTATCATGAATATATTACAGTCATTGAAGAAATTTCGAAGGTCGACCCATCGATAGGCTTGTCGGTTGCGGCTCATAATTCACTTTGTACGAATCATATCCTGACGTTCGGGAACGAAGAACAAAAAAATCGGTGGATCCCCAAACTGGCAACGGCCGAGCATATTGGCGCATGGGGCCTGACCGAACACAATACCGGATCTGATGCGGGCGGAATGAATACGACTGCAGTTAAAGACGGCGACGAATGGATATTGAACGGGGCCAAAAATTTCATTACGCACGGGATTTCCGGTGATGTTGCCGTGGTCATTGTAAGGACCGGCGAAAAAGGAGATTCAAAAGGAATGACAGCATTTGTTGTTGAGAAAGGAACAAAAGGATTCTCATCAGGCAAAAAAGAAAATAAATTGGGAATGCGCGCAAGTGAGACTGCCGAGCTTGTGTTCGACAACTGCCGCGTACCGGATGCAAACAGGCTTGGCGAGGTCGGACAGGGTTTTATCCAGGCGATGAAGATTCTGGATGGCGGACGTATTTCGATCGGCGCGTTGGCACTTGGAATCGCAAAAGGAGCTTATGAAGCTGCGTTGAAATATTCCAAAGAGCGCCATCAGTTCGGAAAACCGATCAGCGAATTTCAGGGAATTGCGTTTAAGCTAGCCGACATGGCGACTGAAATCGAGGCGTCGGAACTTTTGCTGCATAAAGCTGCGCATTTGAAACAGACACATCAGCCTGTTACGACATTGGGCGCGATGGCGAAGATGTATGCATCGGAAATTTGTGTTAAAGTTTCTAATGAAGCGGTCCAGATTCATGGAGGTTATGGTTACACAAAAGATTTTCCGGTGGAGAAATTTTACAGAGACTCGAAACTGTGTACGATCGGCGAGGGAACGACCGAGATCCAGAAGCTGGTTATTTCGCGAAATTTACTAAAATAGCATATTACATATTTAAGAGCCGGGCCAGTGTCCGGCTTTTTTTGTTATATATGCATATGAAAAAGTCCGCGATTATTTTCTTCCTCACGCTTTGTATGCAGCTTCAGTCGCAGGAGATTTACTGGGATCCGGAAGTAGTCAAAAACAATAAGGTTTCAAAAGCAATGATCTACTGGGAAGTGCCTAAGACAAACCCTGAATATTTCACGGAACCGATTGGCCTGATGCTGATGACGGAAATATCATTCGACGAAGCAGGCAGGATAATCCGCGAATTCCATCCGAACGGGATGGGTGCTTTTCACGGCCCGTCGTACGATCTCATACGGACTTATAGCTATACCAATGGCAAGCTGACGAAAATGCGGAAACCGCGATGGACACAATCGATGTTGAGTATTATTATGATGACACCCGTAACATCGTGATGCAGATCAGGAGCGGAACTGATTCGCAACGCAGGGCTATAAAACTGAGCTATTTCGACGAGTCCGGCAGAGAATTGAAATCGGTCGAATGGGGATATGCGTATTCAAGTATGCCAAGCAGCGGATCGGGTTTTTCACTAGAATGGTCCGACTACGAAAAGGACAGTCGGATCTTATGGAAGAGAAATGAATCCACTGCCATCGATCCCCGCCAGTTTGAGACGCTGATGACCACTGTTGACATGGCCGCAATCGAAAAGATATTTCCCACGGTAGAAGCAAACCAATCGTTCCAACGGGAATCGGTTTATGGTAATCCTACCAGGATGAAGTATGACAGATTGGGGCGGCTCATTGAAAGCAGCATACGATTCGGTTCGCGCCGCGATTTCGAAAAGTATGAATACGGCCCGAACGGGCTGCCGTCAAAACAGGTCACACGTTTCGGCGTGTTCGATAACATTACAAGGTATCGTTATGATATCAGGAGATAATATTACCTTACACTAGTAAAATTACGGTATGAGAAAGTTTATTTTATTGATTGCGGCGGCCTTGTTCCTGATCGCAAGTGTATGCGTGAATGCGCAAAATGCAGGTCAGGCAGATACAAAAATAGTAGACCTGCGATTGGCTTTTGCGATAAATTCCAAGACCGGCGAGATGTCGATGACCCGGGCAGAACTTAAAACTGCGGTATTGTCGATCATGTCGGACGGCAAAATCGATCCGGATGTCGGGCTGATTTCTTATACGATCAAAGCACCGGGATTTCCGGCAAAAGTGATTGGAGGGGATAAGCTTGAGCCAGCCTCAGACCTGATAAGCCGGACAGGTACCGGAGACTATATTGTTTTATATGATCCAAAGACAAGCAACGGCAAGTATGCGCGTGAGTTTCTGGAAATCAGGATTATTGATTGAAGTAGAGGTTTCCGGCAGATTGCGTGAGGGATGGAAGCGGCAGCCCGCAGCGCAGACCTGCGAGGTTTTTAAAACCTCGCAGGTCTGTAGCGAGGACTACAGCGGACAGCCCGACGGCGCTGACTGCATATCATTGATGGTGGATATTGAGCGCCGGCACGCCCAACCAATTAATAATTAATATTTAATAATGAATAAATAAGCGCCGAAAAAATTATTAATTATTAATTGTTCATTATTAATTAATGTGTAATTTTGCGGTCTTAATTTTAACGAGAGGAGGTGTCCATATGCTAATCATACCAATTAAAGACGGAGAGAACATTGACAGAGCGC
>CBDUBP010000311.1:0-2785 GCA_965365415.1 uncultured bacterium
TTTTACAGGAACGTGGTACAACATGATGGATGGAACAACTATCAGTGTCACCAACACGACAACGCCTATCAATCTTGGCCCCGGACAATTCCGCGTTTATGGCAACCAGCCGGGATCATTGGCTGTCGATGAGGTCAATCCGTTGGCCGATGTAAATCTGTATCCGAATCCGGCGGCGAATTATTTTACAGTCAATGCTGCAACTGCCAAAGTTGAATTATTTACCGTCACCGGCCAGCTCGTAAAAAGTTATGCCGGAAGCTCTGTTGACGGTCATCAGTTTGACATCACCAATCTCAATGCAGGACTTTATCTTGTAAAGATCACGGATGTTGACAATCGTTCAAAAACGATGAAGCTCGTTAAAGAGTAAGTATATAGTTAAGTTGGAAAAGAAAGCTTCTCTTCGGAGAGGCTTTTTTTATAGGATGATCTGCTTGAGGCCGTCCTGGATGCTGCGCCATAAAAAATTGAAGAATGATTTCTCCTTGATACGATCAACAGCAATCTCGGTACTCGTCACTTTATCTTTCGTGTCGTTTTTGACGAACAGGTTTGCCAAGGCCGATTTCAGCTTATTTTTCTTTTCGGGGTCTTTTTTTCGGTAGAGCGAAACTTTGAGGTCGTCGTAATTGATCGCGAAATCCCCGGTCATTCTATTGCGGTCGCCATTGAAATTAAAGTACACTTCTTCAAGATCACCTTCAAAGGTAGCTTTCATATACGGTTTTGAAAACGACATCAGCCGCTTGGCAGGAAAGTCGATTACACTCCCACGGATATTGAATCGGTCGCTCTTATTCATCACATTAAAGTTCCAGTGTACGTTTAAAGGCGATGTGCCCATGAATCTGCACTTAATATCGATATTGACGTTAGGGATCTTATTTCTTCCCGATGGGCTGCCCACATTCGATGCCGTCATGTAAAAGTCGGAGAACCATAATTTTCCGGGACCCGCTTCGGCGTCTTTTTCCTCTTCGTATGTCAGCTTGGCGTTTTTAAGCCGAAGCGTTTCAATAATGATGTCATAGGGCAACTCGCGCAGCATCCGACTGTAAAGTTTCTTTTCGGTCATGTCGTCGGGCGGAATCTTGCTCCTGAATATATTTGCATCGACGTTCAGCATGTCGAGTGTTTTGGCATTAACGAAGAGTTTTTCATTTTTAAATCCCCAAGCCATGCTGTCGATCGAGATCTGTCTTGCCTTTACCGCGAATTGGTCTTTTTCTTTGTGGAGGTTCGCCACAAAAGCGCGCCGGCTTTTTGTGGGTGCCATTAAAAATTGATCGATCCGGAGTTCATTGTGCGTATTGTGGATTTTCCTTGCAGTGATCTTATAATCAGCATTTGCACGATAGAAAAGGCTGTCGCATTCCCAAGAATAACGCCCAAATGCAAATGGAAGTTTTCCCTCAAGCGTTTCATCGGTGATGGTGATCTGCTCAATATTCAAATTCAGATTTTTTGCCTCAAGCAACGGCGTTTTGTTCATCGAAAACATCCTGATGTTCCCGTTTTCGAGAATGATATCGGATACATGCACGATGCTGCTGAAGGGTGCGACGACTTCATCGCGTAATGTTCGGCGCTTTTTGCCTTTTTCCGTCGGACCTTTTATAAAAGTAATTTCAGGATTGACAACTCTGAGCGTACGTGCCTTAATGCGGTCGCTGAAAATGAGATCCATCAGATTTATGCCGGATACCTGAGCTATCCTGACACTGCCGTAAAGTCCTTTTTTATTTTTATCAGATACAAACGACGCTTTTGGGACGACGACAATATCGGTAGCCTCAATGTTTCGCGTAAAGATCGATACATCGATGTCCTTATAGGTGATCTTATACGGGGAATCGTTCGCTTTATTGATGATCTGCGGAAGTTTGCTGGTAATCCAATAATTGAGGCCAAAGTTGAGCAGCACGAAAATGGCAATGATGCCCGCGAGTATGTAGATAATTTTTTTTGGCCACTTCATGCTAATTAAATATAGCCATACTTTGAAGATTTCGATGTATGATTATGATTTTTTAAACAACCACGTGATGATGGTCATGTATTTACAGCGCATGAGCCTGAGTTAACATTTGACGCGGGTTTGGCGCAACGCGGATATTCTCCCAACAGCGATCTTCCGGTTGTGGGTAGGGGAAGCATGGGTTTATCCCTATGAAAATAATGATATGACAGATGCGGTTTACAAAAAATGTAACAGATATCAGACGTTTTTTTAATACCAAGGGTAGGAAAAACCACAAATTAAGAAGAAGCTCCGCAAGGGATAGAAGCGGCATCCCGTCCCGATAGCTATCGGGACGGATACAGCGGATAGCCCGGCCCGCAGGGTGCGGCCAAAATCAAAGCTTGATGATTTTTTTGGTGATCTTTCCGAAATCGCCTTCGAATGTGATGAAAAGTGTTCCTTTCCAATGAGGCTGCAGGTTCAGGCTGATGATGCCATTTCCATTTTCGATGATCTTCGAATAAAGCTTTTGACCGAGCAGTCCGCTTATCGTGATATCTACAGGTCCAGAAATCCGGTCGAGATTAAAATTCACGATGTCTTTTGCCGGGTTTGGATACGCGGCCGAAATATGTTCCCGCGCCCATTCTTCAGTGGAAAGGCTTTCGGACTGGATGGGCGCCCCGGCCGATGGCCTGCTCGTTCAGTGCGCGCAGCGCTCGACTAGACGTGCGCCGGACAGGTAAGGCACGCCGATGATCGCAGTTCTCCCCTTCTCGGTGAAGCCACTGCTCGCCGATCGGCTGCCTGACTGGCTCC
>CBDUBP010000312.1:0-2784 GCA_965365415.1 uncultured bacterium
ATCTGAATGACATAAATTCCGATAATAAAAAGTTGGTCATAAAAAGAGGTTCTGTTTCTGCAAACGCTGTCATTCCCTCACCCGACGGATGCTATATCAGCTATTTTCAAAATGGCCATTACTTCATATACGATATCGATAATGAGAGAACCGTAAATGTATCAGCCAGTCTAGAGACTGATTTTTACGAGTCCGACAAAGACCGGCCGGGTTCCAATGAAGGCTATGCCAGCCCCGGCTGGACAAACAATAGCCGCTGTCTGATAATCTATGACCAGTTCGATATCTGGCTTGTTTCACCCAATGGAGAAAAGCCAAAAAGAATCACCAATGGCCGGAAAGAGAAAATTCAATTCAGGATTGTCTCTGATTTATACCTTAATCAGGTTGGGAATTTCGCGGAAATTGCCAAATACAACTTCAGTCTCAAAAATGGCCTGATCCTGAAAGCATTTGGCGACGACAAATCCAGCGGCTACTTTTCATATTCAGAATCCAAAGGACTGCAAAAGATCATATATAAGCCCGCCAAAATTGACCGCATTAAAAAAGCAGCATCGAGTAAGGCATATTGCTTTATTGTACAGACGAACGATACGCCGCCTCAAATCTGGTTTCTTGATCATGCTTCCGGAAAAATGCGAATGCTGTTCCAGTCCAACCCACATTATAAAAACTACGAATGGTCGCGTTCCGAACTGATCAGCTATGAAAACGCAGAGGGCAAATCCTTACACGGAATTTTAATGTATCCTGCGGGTTATAAAAAAGGAATAAAGTACCCAATGGTAACATATATATACGAGAAATTGTCACAGGATCGATACGAATACATCAACCCTTCAAACAGGCACCGAATTGGCTTTATCCCCGCAAATTACTTTCTCGACGGCTATTTCGTCCTGATGCCCGATATCACATACACGGTCGGCAACCCCGGGCTTTCCGCGGTCGACTGTGTAACTGCGGCCGTCAATAAAGTAATAAATATGGGCGTCGTCGATGAAAAGAGGATTGGTCTTATCGGGCATTCATTTGGCGGTTACGAAGCATCCTTCATCATAACCCAAACCAGCCTGTTCTGCGCTGCAGTTGCCGGAGCAGGAATAACCGACCTGGTGAGTTGGTATCATACCATGAACTTTTCAAAGCAAAAATCAAACGCATGGGCGCTCGAGTCGCAGCAATTGCGCATGGGCAGCACGCCCCACGACAATCCTGAGGGCTACATGAAAAATTCGCCGATCGCAAACGCAAAGAATGTCCAAATTCCCCTATTGAGCTGGTCGGGGAAAGAAGACCGCGCCGTAAATGTCGAACAAAGCATAGAGTTCCACCTTGCACTGAGGCGCTTAAAAAAAGATAACCAACTGCTGTTATATCCCAGCCAGGGACACATCTTGACCGATTCAGCAGCGCAAAAAGATCTTACGTTGCGAATCAAGGATTGGTTCGACAGATTCCTTAAAAATTGAGGATGAAATCAGGATAAATAAATGTGTGTCTTGTTTAACAGAAGCATGTCGGAAAATAGGTCCGGCATGCTTCATTTCTCTCAATTTGAGCTTAAATTCTCCATGCTTGGTTAGGGCATATAGTCCCTTCCAATTTATAAAGATTTGAACCACCGCTCAGACACGGCTTGTTGTTGAATTGATCTTGGCACATAACGCCAGTTTCCTCACACTCACCTTCAACCTTTAAATGGCCGAGGAACTGCGCACCCGATTTTGATGCGGGAGCTGTGGTAAATGCAAATGCACCGGCAATGGCAATGAGGAATGCCAACATCGGAAAAACTGATTTAAAAATTTTAGTTTTCATAATAAACAAATTAAAAATTTTGATCTACTCTGTTCCAGGTTTTCGATCTTCCCCTGATACTGCGCGGTATGTCTTTATTGATTTTTCAAAAATGATTTCTTGTCAATCCTGTAAACTGAAAGGATTCTGCCCGCCAGCGTATAAACATGATCCCTGTCTGCTATGAACTCTGATATTTTCTTTTGCTCCTTATCGTACAGGTAAAAACTAAAAAGGTAATGCTGGGTCGCCAGGTTATAAATATCTATGATCGACGCTTCTTTCCACATGCTGCGGTTTTCATACTGGCCAATGAGTTCCGAATTTACAAAGAGGTAATCGCTATGGGTCGCGGCTGTCCTGTTTACGCCGCGCGCGGGTGAAGCCAGGGTGGTTGCATCAATTGATTTTACGTATTCGACTTTAATTTTAGCCCTCGAAGTCGTATCGATCGTTCGCCCCACGGTTTTCGCAGCAAGTGTCGGATCCGTAATTACAAATTGGTTACGATACGAATAAACATAAATGATCTTATCGTGAACATCATTGTAAAGCAATTTGCCGTCAGTATCAAATATGCCATCGATCTGTGTGTCCAGCAGCTTCGGATTAAAATTGGCTGTTACTCCACCCCTGCAATCTAATAAACCCAGGATGTTCTTATTGTCCGCACTGCTTACAGATCTGATTGCAATTCTATTCGAATCGATCGGTGCAAATGAATTAAAATAAACTTTCTTGTCTACCCAGATTTCAGCCTTCCAGTCATCTGTCGTTCCTCTGTAAATAAAAGCTTCGCTGCCATCACTCAGGAAAAAATATGGGTATTTTACTGTGACCCGCAATGTCCGGTACTTTCGCCAATCGTCCCGTATATCAATCATGTGGGTTTTGCTCCGCGTCAGGGCTGTGTCTGCCTCAATCACCCGCAATGCATTTCCGATGTTGCCAATATAAACCGACCCACTACCAATACCGGCA
>CBDUBP010000313.1:0-2758 GCA_965365415.1 uncultured bacterium
CGCCCGCCACAAAATAGATGCGGTGATTTCCAAGGCTTCCAGCAAATGATTGGATGTATGTCTGCAAGTCCATGTATGCAAACCAATATGCCGGGCTCATCGATCCGACCTTTCGGAAAGCTTCAGGATATTCCAGTGCGCCGTAAGTCGATATTAATGCACCCATCGAAGATCCGATCAATGCATTCATTGCCGGTTCCGGACGCGTGCGGTAATTGGCATCGATATACGGTTTGAGGGTTTCTGCGACAAACGCCATGTAATCATCACCGTCGCCTCCTCCGTATTCAGGATTTACCCACGGAGAATATTCATCGAGCCTAGATGCGCCGCCGTTGTCGATGCCAACTACGATCGCACCATAATCACCATTGCTGAAAAGCGTGTTGAGTGTCTCATCAACTTCCCATTCACCCGCGAATGAAGTTTGCACATCGAAAAGATTCTGTCCGTCATGCATGTATAACACAGGATAATTCTTGGTCGATGTCTCGTAGTCCGGCGGAAGGTATAACCAGATCCGTCGGTTCGCGTTAAGCTGCGGCATAAAGAAATTGTCGTCCAGGATCGAAACATTCCACGCCGCGGTACTGCCACCTGTGCCGCCGAGATCTTCCCAGGATTGTATCGTCAGGTAAATGGTTTGTGGAAAACCGGTAAATGTAAATGAGCGGTCGGGCAGAAAACCACCGGTCGCATTTCCTTCGACGGTTGCCCAGCTTCCGCGCGTAAATTTGAATTGAACCGTTCCGGTACCTTCAGGAATCGTTATGTCGTAGCCTCCGGAACCGTCAGGCTGCAAAATATAATCGGTATTGCCCGGATTCCAGCTATTGATGCTCCCCGCGAAGTAGATTGATGCACCGTCCGGAGTGTTTGACGGAATATCGGTGACCTTTATGGTGACTTGTGCGAAGGTCGTAACAGATAAAAACAGTAAGTATAAATGTTTCATAATCCTGGAATTTTGCGAATCTCAAATGTAGGGATTATGTAAAAGCATTTATCGCCTCGTTAACTTTTGTGGAAAACGTATCGGCGTAACTTTATTCGACCAAAAAAATCAGCTTATGAAAAATTTCGCCATAAAACTCGTCTGGTTTACCACATTGGTCGTTTTCATGACCACAATTCTCGCACAAACTTCGGTAGACCGCCAGATATTTCTGGTGCTGATCATCACCGGACCGTTATTGATCATGTATATGGTTTACCGCGTGCTGAAAGATAATTATCACACGAATAAGACTTTCAACGACTGGTACGAGGATTACCCTAAGCGCGACCGTGACTGATTATTTCTCCCTGATGTAGATATCGATCGGAACCCCTGAGAAATCCCAGTTTTCACGGATTTTATTCTCGAGGAATCGTTTGTACGGATCCTTTACGTACTGCGGCAGGTTCGCAAAAAACACGAATTGCGGCGTTGGCGTCGGCAGTTGCATGCAGTATTTGATTTTGACATACTTACCTTTAAGTGATGGCGGCGGATAACCTTCGATCACCTTTAGCATATAATCATTAAATTTTGACGTCGGGATGCGCTGCTTTCTGTTTTCATATACCTGAACCGAAGCTTCGAGCGCTTTCAATAATCTTTGTTTTGTCAATGCGGACACGAACAAAATCGGCACATCCGTAAACGGTGCGATTTCTTCTTCGATCTTCCTCACGTAATCGCGGGTCGACATCGTATCTTTTTCGACCAAATCCCATTTGTTGATCAGGATCACAACTCCTTTTCTGTTCTTTTCGGCGAGCCAGAAAATGCTTTGGTCCTGGCCTTCGAATCCGCGCGTGGCGTCGACCACTAAAATGCACACGTCCGAATTCTCGATCGCACGTACGGAACGCATCACCGAATAAAATTCGAGGTCTTCCTTCACTTTTGCCTTGCGGCGGATTCCGGCGGTATCGACCAGATTGAATTCGAATCCGAACCTGTCGAACTTCGTATCGATCGCATCGCGGGTCGTTCCGGCGATGTCGGTTACGATATATCTGTCCTTTCCAATTAAAGCATTGATGAAGCTCGACTTTCCGGCATTTGGACGTCCGACAACCGCAAAACGCGGAAGTTCTTTTTCCTCCTCGGTCGGCTCGGGTTTCTCGGGGAACGCAGCGACCAATGCATCGAGCAATTCGCCGGTGCCGCTTCCGCTGATGCTGGCGAACGTGTAATATTCGCCCAGACCCAGATTGTAGAATTCGACTGCATCTTTGTCGCGCATCGCATTGTCGACTTTATTGACGGCAAGGATGACGGGCTTTGTGACTTTACGCAGCAGTTTCGCGACGGCCTCATCCATCGGTGTGACGCCTTCTTCGACATCAACGACAAATACGATGACATCGGCTTCGTCGATGGCGAGTTCCACCTGCTTGCGGATTTCACCTTCGAAAACATCGTCTGAACCACGAACGTAACCACCGGTGTCAATTACTGAAAACTCTTTTCCGTTCCATTCGCTCTTGCCGTAATTTCTGTCACGCGTTACGCCTGCCGTCGAATCAACGATTGCTTCGCGTCGCTTTATCAGCCTATTGAAAAGAGTTGATTTTCCTTCGTTTGGCCGGCCTACGATGGCTACAATGTTATTGCTCATACTGCTAAAAATTAACTCCGTTCAGTTCATCCGCCAAGCGGTTTCGGGTTGCCGCAAAGTTAGGCTTTAAGTTGCAGAGTTGCAATGTTTATCTTGAATGATTGCGACTCTGAAGCAGCTACTAAGGTGTCTAAACTTGTATCCACGTT
>CBDUBP010000314.1:0-2734 GCA_965365415.1 uncultured bacterium
TTGGAGATGACGGATTAGGTGAAGAAAGAAGAAAGAGGAAAGAGCAAAAAGAAAGGATTTCTTGTGCAAAAATCAGATCAAGCCGGTGTTCCTCGCGTGATCTTCCGCCTGGCGTGAATCGGAAATCAGTATTACAGGAGTGGTCCTGAAATTATCAACGATGCTTTTTACGTGTTTCATCCGTCTTTTATGTGCGACCGTCCGCATATAGATGCAGATGATCCGATCTGGAAACTGTGCGGCGATGTCCGTATAGATTGTAGCATCATGTTCGCCACTGTCACCGATCAGCACGAATTTCAAATCCGGATAGGTTTTTAAAAGGTTGATGATCTCCTTTTGTTTGTGTGGCTTTTCACTGCCAACGGCACGCTGGAAAATACTGCTGAAACTGCGCAGCAAGACCGGCCCTTTCGGAAATTCATTATGATCAAGGAATACGCTTAGGTATTTGTACATGTTCCACGGACTGTTGCTCAGGTAGAATATCGGATTCTTCTCCTTTTTTTCAATGCCCTGATGAAGTTTGCGATACAGGTCAGGCGCGCCCTCCAAAGGAATCCTGCGGAATGCATTTACAAATAGTGAATTCCGTATGACTTTCCATTTCAGGAACGACGTTACGCCCGTATTCAATATCGTATCATCGATGTCGCTGATGATGCCGTAATCAGCTTCTTTTTCGGGAATCAAAAACTCGCCGTCATAAACCTGCATTTGTCCTTTTAGAGGCTCGATAGCATACAGATCGAATTTCACCCAGCCTTCGTGATCTGCTGCTTTTGAAATATCGGAAGGAAGCAATGCATCTATTAGAAAATAACCCTTTTTATCGGTTATCGTTGAAATTTCAAAGCCATCGATCCGCAAACCGACTTTACAATCAGGTATCTCATGGGTATCGAACTGACGAAAGATATTGAATACATTTCTAAAAAACGAGTGATCGTCGCCAAATTCCAGCGGATCATTGTCGAGCACCCGGCCTTTCACGTAAAGCCTGACTTCCGTTCCGTAACTTCTATAGGGAATGATCCGGATGGTCTGTATCTTATACGTTCGGAACAGTTTCTGAAATCGTTTACGCATTATCCTAAAGTTAGTTATTTAGATCAGACCGATCATTGTTTTTTAATAACATTTTCAGGCAACTTCATAACATTGCAGGCCATTCGATTCGTAAATTGAAAATAAAATAAACGTCATGGAAAACCAGGAAAATGAAAATCGAAATGCAGGTCAGGGATTGCGCGAAAATCAGGACAATCTCAACCTCGATAAATACAAATTGAAATCCAACGCCGTCGATGACCGCCTAAACATTTCGGGCGCGGTCAATCGTGATATCACGGACCCAATTGGCGTCGACGACCGTGAAGATGCTGATCATGTTCGGGATATCGAAGACACCAAGCTCACACGCGACGACGATTAGCGGAATCATAAACAATTCCTAAATCGGCGCATTCCGGCAGGGCTTTGATGGCCGAAATTTTATCTTTGCTATTAATCAAAACCTGCAAACATGAAATGTCCGAATTGCGATCATACGCTAGTGATGACCGACAGAAATGGCGTCGAAATCGATTATTGTCCCGAATGCCGCGGCGTTTGGCTTGACCGTGGTGAGCTTGATAAGATCATCGAAAGATCGACTCAGCAGTACACTCCGCCGGCAACACCGCAGCGAGGATATGGCGATGATAAGAGATATCATTCAGATGATTATCGTTACAAAAAGAAAAAGGATTCCTTCCTTGGAGATCTTTTCGATTTCTGATCGGTTCCAGACTACAGATTCTTCTGTAGTTTTTTTATGTTTAATCGCTGATGGCGCACGATGTAACAGAACATGATTGTTTTATAACTTTATAAAAATTTCAGATTTAATTATTGCCCAAATTTTTTTATGATGAATGATGTAGATCAAAATATGGCAAACCTTTTTCTGTCCAATGAACGCACACTTCTTTCGTGGGTTCGAACAGGGATAGGCATTATGGTATTTGGATTTGTCGTTGTAAAATTTTCGATATCCGTCAATCCGGAAGCCCCGGAATTGCTTAATGGTGATGTAAGTTCGGTCAGCATGTCGACAGTAGTGGGCGTCGGGCTTGTCGCGATCGGTGCATTGGCGACGATACTGTCTTACATACAATACCGCCAGACGATCAAACAGCTGCAGCGCGGGTATTATAAACATTCGGTCCTGCTTGCGACAGTTATTTCGGCCGCAATCCTGTTGATCAGCGTGCTTTTGGTTTTTTATCTTCTCGATGTGAAGTTCGAACCCACAAGTGTCGATACTGTAACTCCCGCCGCAATAGATATTTGATTTTCTAAAGATCTAAAGATTTAATAGTCTAAACTTCCTGTGCGACCGCGTCGTGCCTTTCGCCAATTTGCTGACGCCACATCGCGTAGTACAATCCTTTCTTTTTAAGAAGTTCGTGATGCGATCCGTTTTCGATGACCTTTCCGCGTTCAAGGACAAAAATGGTATCGGCATGCATGATGGTCGACAGCCGGTGTGCGATCAAGATCGTTATTTGCTGTTTGTCGGCCGAAATTTCCTTAACTGTTTTTGTGATTTGGACTTCTGTAAGGGAATCAAGCGCGGAGGTCGCCTCGTCAAAAATCAGCAACCGCGGTTTTCGAAGCAGCGCCCTGGCGATCGACAGCCTTTGTTTTTCGCCTCCCGATAATTTTTTTCCGCTTTCGCCAAGGATTGTAT
>CBDUBP010000315.1:0-2680 GCA_965365415.1 uncultured bacterium
CTGCCGCGTTTTCGGTTTCGACGAATCAAAGCTTGACTTCGCGAAATTCGCCTACAGGTCGTGCACGGAACAAAACAATTATTTCAAGGTTAACGATGTGTTCGCATTTAGCTCGAGCGTAGACGAACTGACAGAATATATCGCGGGTCAATAAATTTTTGGGCGCGACCACAAGGGTCGGGTCATCCGCCGTACTCACTCCGCCGTGCTGCGTGAGTGCCGCTGCTACCCCTCGCGCAGCTGCGTTGAAATGCTAACCATTAAAGAACGATAAATCTTCCATCATGAATGAACAGGAACTTATCAAAGATGTCGTAGCGATCCGCCGCAGAATGCTCCCCTGGTGGATAAAATTGTTCTGTGGGATATTTCTTCTTCTCGCGGCATTTTTATCGATTCTCACATTGATCAGCCTGTTCACAAGTGTCACTTTCCCATACTTTGGTTTCGGCACATCAAGCTCGTACCACTCGATTTTGAGCACCGCCTCATTGTTGTTCAACGGATATGTCGCTTACCTTTTGCTGAACGGAAAAGACGATGCTATCCGGTTCGGGAAATGTGCCGCGCTCCTTGGAATCGGAGTGTCAGTTTTAGCAGCGGTAGTCGAAATGGTCAACGAAGGGAATTTCATACTGCGGCTCGAAATCCTGCTTTTGATTGGATTCTATATGTGGCTCGATCGAAACCAGCGGCGCTGGCGCGAAGCCGTATTATAAAACAAAAAATCCCGTCATTACAACGGGATTTTTTTTATAAGCTTCTTGGCTCTATCTTCTTTTTTCTATTCTCTCCTATAGTTCCAGCGCTTTCTTCGCATTTCCATCCATCAGCAGTTCAACCGGATTTTCCAATCCTTCTTTGACTGCCACAAGGAAACCGACGGATTCGCGGCCATCGATGATCCGGTGATCGTACGAAAGAGCAAGATACATCATCGGATGGATCTCAACTTTGCCATTGACGGCGATCGGGCGCTCGATGATGTTATGCATTCCCAAAATTCCCGATTGTGGCGGGTTGATGATCGGCGTTGAAAGCATCGATCCGAAAACGCCTCCGTTTGAAATCGTAAATGTTCCGCCGGTCATGTCGTCCACGGTGATCTGTCCTTCGCGCGCACGGATCGCCAAACGCTTGATCTCGGCTTCGACCCCACGAAACGTCAGGTTCTCGGCATTGCGTACCACCGGAACCATCAGACCTTTCGGCCCAGATACGGCCACCGAAATATCACAGAAATCGTAAGAAACCTTTTGGTCGCCATCGATCATTGAGTTGACATCCGGGTATAATTTCAATGCACGCGTCACTGCTTTTGTAAAGAACGACATGTATCCAAGACCCAGTCCGCCGTGTTTTGCCTTGAACGCCTCTTTGAATTCGTTCCGGACATTGTTTATCGGGGTCATGTTCGCTTCGTTGAATGTCGTCAGCATTGCCGTTTCATTCTTCGCGGCGACAAGGCGTTCCGCGACTTTGCGGCGCAGCATTGAGAGTTTTGTACGCGATTCACTGCGTGTTCCGCCGGTCGGCGTTCCCATCGAAGGTTTGGCGTTGATCGCATCTTCTTTGGTCACGCGGCCGTCTTTGCCGGTACCTTTCAGTTCGGACGGATTGATATTTTTCTCCTCGAGGATCTTTTTGGCTGCAGGCGATGCCGATCCTGTTGCATAACTTGCAGCAGCTTTCGGTTCTTCTTTTTTAGGCTCTTCTTTTTTAGGTTCCGCTTTTGGACTTTCCTCTTTCGACGTTTGACTTTCGTCTTTCGACTTTGGACTTTCGTCTTTCGACGTCCCGCTTTCGCCTTCGGATGGCTTTGCCGCATCGGTATCGATCAGGCAGACTACGGCGCCAACGGCCACCGCATCGCCTTCCTCGGCTTTCAGGGTAATGATTCCGCTTGCTTCCGCAGGCAATTCAAGAGTTGCCTTGTCGGAATCGACTTCTGCGATCGCCTGGTCTTTCTCGACGTAATCTCCGTCTTTGACCAGCCAGGTTGCGATCTCAACTTCTTTGATCGATTCTCCCGGCGAAGGGACTTTCATTTCTAAAATCATGATCTATAGTTTTCGTTCGTTAGTTCAAAACTCGAAGGCGATTGCTGATTTGCAGCAGCCTGCCTAGCCCGGATGGAAGCGTCATCCTCTTGCAAACCTGGCAGGTTTTAAAAACCTGCCAGGTTTAAGCAAGAGATATAGCGTACAGCCGGATAATGCTCCTAATTAAAAAGATCCTTATCAAACACCATCGCAATCGCATTCGCGTGGCGTTTTTTCGCCCTCGCGTAACTTCCTGCGGCCGGCGCACTGTATGCTTTCAATGAGGCAAGCCTCAATTTTATCCAGTTGAAATGCATCAGCATAAAGCTGTATGCACCCATGTTTTTCGGTTCTTCCTGCGCCCAAACAAAGTCGTCGGCATTTGGATATGATGCGATGATCTCCTTAAGCTCATCCACAGGAAGCGGGAACAATTGCTCGATCCGTACCAAAGCTACGTCGTTGCGGCCATTGGCTTCACGCTCTGCCAAAAGATCGTAATAAAATTTTCCGCTGCAAAATGCCACGGTTTTAACCGATTTCTTATCAACAGCCGCATCGTCGATCGTTTTACGGAATCGCCCGTTTGCAAGCTCGTCGACAGTCGACACAACCAGCGGATGCCTAAGCAAACTCTT
>CBDUBP010000316.1:0-2619 GCA_965365415.1 uncultured bacterium
TCGTTAGCATCGATCTTGATGTTTTCGGTACCGTTCCATGCAATATTGTTATCGGGCGACGCGCTTAAAAGTGCCGCCTTGAATGCGGGATCGGGAAAGGTTATGATTTGTGCCTTGGCAACCGTGGCAATCAGTAAAAAAGCGAGTAATAGTTTTTTCATAATGGTGTTTTTTGGTCGCTTCGATACCTTATAAAGGTAAATCGGATATTTTTATTTATGTCAGGTCATTGAGTATTCGCAAATTTCCAATTAGAATTTACTTCCGGTCTTCAGCAATTCCTGCAATCGTTCCTTCTTTCGCTGGGAAATCGGAAGATGGCTGTTATCGGCCATGACGACATATCCTCCGTCCTTCTTTATATATGACTTTAAATATGAGAGATTGATCAGATGCGACTGATGGATCCGTTCAAATCCATGTTCGGACAGCATCTCCTCATATTCTTTTAATGTGCGTGAAATCAGCAGCGGCTTGTTGTTCTTGATAAAGAATTTAGTGTAATTGTCTTCGCTTTCACATCTGATGATGTCACTTATCTCGAACAGGTGAATCCCATCGGATGTTGATAATGCGATCCTTTTAAAATTGTCGACTTTCCGGCGGATATTCTCGAGCAGCAAATCGATATGCTCAAAATTCTTGTTCTTGTCGAGCACTTCCTTGATTTTGACAATGACCTTTTCGAGTTCTTCGGGATCGACGGGTTTCAGCAAAAAATCCAATGCACTGAAGCGGAATGCCTTGATCGCATACTGTTCGTGCGCCGTGATGAATACGATGTGCGACGTCGACCGGCCATTCTTTTGGGCAAGCTGGTCGAGGATGTCGAAACCGGTTCCGTCATTAAGCTGAATGTCGAGGAAAACAACCTGCGGCGATAATGTCGACATGGCCTGGACGCCCGATTTGACGCTGTCGGCCTCGCCGATTATGGTAATGTCGGGCGCATAGCGTTCAAGCATGCTACGCATTCCGTTCCTTAGATTCGCATCGTCGTCAATGAGCAGTGCTGTGATCATGAATTGGCGTTTGTGTTCTTAGATATATATTGTACCGGAAGGCTCAAAACTACCTTGGTCCCGGTGATCCTACCCGATTCGTCCATCGTCTCCCGAATGTCGACATGCGATTTTTTCGACGTATAAGCTTCCATCATCTCGAGGCGTTTGCGTGTAATGTCGAGCGCCATCGATTTATGCACGCTTACCAGGCTTTCCTTCAGTTCCTGCGATTTGTTGAAACCGATTCCATCATCGGTGATCGTACAGATCAGGCTTTCCCCGGAAACTGAAAAATCAACGCTGATCTTTCCGGGCTGCTGTTTCGGCACGAGTCCATGTATGATGGCATTTTCAACAAAAGGTTGCAATAAAAGTGGCGGTATTCCCATATCGTCTTCTATCGCTGTGCTCTTCGATATGCTAAAATCGAAAACTTTATTGAACCTCAGCTGTTCGAGCTCGAGATAATTTTGGAGGCTCTCGATCTCACGGTCGATCGGAATCAATGACTCTTTCGAATACTCGAGCGTCAAGCGCATCAATTTACTGAATTTCGAGAGATATTTGATCGCCTGGTCTGTCCCGTTCTGAACGATGAAACTCGAGATCGACCCGAGGCAGTTGAAAACAAAATGGGGATTCATCTGAAGATGAAGCGCTTTCTGTTCATATTCGGCAAGTTCCTTTTGAAGTGTCAGGTTCTTTTTAAGCTGACGGCGGTTGTTGATAAGGAATAGAATTCCGAAAACAAGCAGGATCGAAAGCACGATAAAGAAGATCTGCTGTTCATGGCGTTTCGCCTGTTCGCGGTAAATGACGTCTTTTTTCTCCGCCTCCTTTTTTCGAAGCGCTTCTTTCTTTTCAAACTCGAAATTCATCTCCGCGCGGACGCCGTTTCGGATATTCTCATAGTTGCTGATCGAATCGTTGGCGGCGACATACTCGCGGAAATGAGCCAATGCCTGCGACGAATTGCCCATCTTTTGGTAGATGTCACTCAGCATCTTTTCCGAATCGCGAATCCGTTCGGGAATGGCGAGCTGCTTTCCTAACTGTAGCGACTGTTCGGTATTCGACAATGCCTTTTCATAATCGCCCCGGGCGAAATGGATCTCACCGATTAATGCGTACGTATCCGACGCACCGAATTTGTCATCGATCGAGCCAAAGTGATTCAGCGCCGTATCATAACATTCAAGTGCTTTGGCACCATTGCCTGTATTTTTGTAGTAGATTCCGAGGTTGTTGTAAAGTTCGCCAAGGCCACGAGCATCTGGATTTTTGGCAAACAACTTCAATGCGCGGTTATAATAATCGAAAGCTTTGTTCCAATCCTTTTGTTCCAGGTAGATATTGCCTATATTGGTAGTGGTAAAGCCAGCGGTCGGATCGCCAAGCTTTTCCTGCAGGTTCAGGCATCTGACGAAATACTCGAGCGCTTTGAAGACCTCGCCCTGCGATTTATAAACGATCCCGATGTTGTTCTGTACACGCGCGGATTTATCAGGCATTTTCATCTCCTCATAGATCCTGAGTGCCTTGAGATGATATTGCAAAGCACGCGGATAATTGCTTTGCTCTGAAAATACGATTCCGATGCTGCCGTAAGTCCGCG
>CBDUBP010000317.1:0-2614 GCA_965365415.1 uncultured bacterium
CTCGACCGCGTGGTGATCGGGCTTGATCTGCCCAAAGGACGAAAAGAACTTAAAGTTTCTTCGGTATTTAAAGAAGGAACGATTTTGCGCGACGCATATTCCGGACACGAGACCACTGTGTTGAACGGCAAGGCGACAATCGATTCGCAATTCGACATCGTACTTCTCGAATTCAGGAAATAGTGTGGACAGGTTTGAAAATCGCGCATCGTGGAGCCAAAGGTTATGAACCCGAAAACACGATTCAGGCATTCCAAAAAGCGCTTGATCTTGGATGTCACGGAATCGAGATCGACATTCACTTAAGTTCCGACGACCATGTAATGGTAATCCACGATGAGCGTGTCGACCGCACGACGAACGGCAGCGGTTTCATCAGGGAATTTTCGCTCGAGAGTTTGAAAAAAATGACGATAGGCAACTCAGCAAAGATTCCTACACTCGTGGAAACACTCGATTTCCTTGATGGCAGATGTTTGGTGAATATCGAACTGAAGATTGGCAATGCCGCGGAACAAGTCGTCGAAATCGTTGAGGACAAGATTTTATCAGGTTGGGAACCAGGTAACTTTCTCGTTTCATCATTTGATTGGGTCGCATTGAAGAAAGTCCACGAAATAAACCCGCAAATCCCACTTGGCGTCCTGACCGAAACCGATCTTCAGCTTGCCATCGCATTCGGCAAATTCATTGGCGCGCACAGCATTCATCCGCATCATCACCTGCTCACGAACGAAACTGTTGATGAAATTCGCAGTTCAGGCTTCAAAAGTTATGTGTGGACGGTTAACGAACGCGAAGACATCGACAGATTAAAATCGCTTAATGTCGATGCGATCATCAGCGATTTCCCGGACAGGATATGAAACATTTTGACATCATCATTTGCGGCGGCGGTGCAGCGGGATTCTTTGCCGCGATCAATCTGGCTGAATTCGATCCGTCTCTAAAGATTGCTATCCTCGAACGCGGTAAGAACGTCCTTGAAAAGGTCAGGATTTCAGGCGGCGGCCGATGCAACGTCATGCATTCGTGTTATGAACCGAAGGAACTGACCCGATACTATCCTCGCGGCGAAAAGGAATTGCGAGGGCCATTCCACAGTTTTGCCTCAGCCGAAACCTATCAATGGTTTGAAAATCACGGCGTCGAATTAAAAACGGAAGATGATGGCCGCATGTTTCCCATAAGCGATTCATCGCAGACGATCATTGACTGTTTTATGGGGCTGACCAAAAAACTAAACATTCCTGTCCTTACAGGACAAAGCATACAATCGATCTTTCGAACGGATGAACATTGGAAGCTCGATACGACGAATGAGAATTTCTCTTGCTCAACACTGATCATGGCAACCGGAAGTAATCCTAAGATCTGGGCAATGCTCGAAAAGCTCGGCCACAAGATCGTCGAACCCGTTCCGTCACTATTCACTTTTAACATCAAAGACCCTAGAATAAAAGATCTTGCAGGATTGTCGGCAATGGCAACAGTTCGCGTCAACAATACGAAACTTGAAGCTTCGGGTCCCTTGCTGATCACACATTGGGGAATGAGCGGTCCGGGCATCCTGAAACTTTCGGCATGGGGCGCCCGCATTTTGGCGGATTTAAATTATCGGTTTACGATTTCCGTCAACTGGCTTGACGAAATGTCTTCAGACGATTTGATCGGGTCGCTGACTGCAATAAAATCCGCTAATCCAAAAAAATCCATTGCGTCTAAATCACCGGTCTCACTGCCGAACCGCCTGTGGGAAAGGCTCGTCATTGCTTCGGGAATTTCGGCTGATGAAAAATGGGCTGACCTTCCAAAAACAAAGCTTCAAAACCTGGCGCATCAACTGACAAAGTGTGAGTTCAAGGTCGACGGTAAAAGCACTTTCAAGGAGGAATTCGTTACGGCGGGCGGCGTCGATCTGCGCGAGATCAACTTCAAAACAATGGAAAGCAGGATCTTGCCCGGACTTTACTTTGCAGGCGAAATCATCAATGTCGATGCGATTACGGGCGGATTCAATTTCCAGAATGCCTGGACGACCGGGTATCTTGCGGCCCTGCAAATCTCAAAATCACAAACAACTTAGGTAGTCGGCTCTGAACTAATTTCATCTGCTGAAAATGAATTGGCAATTAGAATTTCCCGAATACTAAATAGCATTTCGCTGCTGTGGATGAGCATTTACATTGTTTAAATCATTCCAAATCAATATATTTGGTTGATTATATTCGCAACTATGAAAAAACTATTACTTTCCACGATCATTACGTTTTTATTCCTGCTTAATCACACTGCCGGTGCGCAATGCGACGTGGCGCAACAATGTCCGTATACCTTTTTCTTATCTGATTTTGCAGGTAATGGCTGGAGCGGAAACACGATGACCATTTTTCAAAATGGAATCCCGCCAACGACGATCGGGCAGGATTTTACCGATGGAACTGCTCAGCCTATAACGGTTATGCTGTGTTCCAACCAGCTATTTATGGTGACGTGGAATGAAGGCGGGACGTTTCCGGAAGATGTGAATCTGATGATACTAAATCCGGAAAATGAAGTTGTATATCAGCAAAGCGCAGGTGAAGGCCAGCCGGGATCTGTATTGTACGAAGGT
>CBDUBP010000318.1:0-2599 GCA_965365415.1 uncultured bacterium
CCGCGAACAGATAGATCGTAATGATCAGGTAGATTGCGCTCAGGCAGACACCGATGATCGATAGGATCCGGCCAATGTTCAAATTACTGTAATTGGTGTACAGCTCCGGATTCTCGCGATAGAGTTTCATGTCTTTCGCGGCAAGGAATAATGCGACGCCGCCAAGAATCAGGCCGACAATACCATAACACCAGCAGGTCAGGATTGATAAGATACCGAGCACAAGGACGGCCGTTGCATTTGGAAGAGTATGTCTTTCCATAAAATAAAGGGTTTAAAGATTAGTTAGTTTATAAATATAGGAAATAATTGTAATCAATCCATTGGCAATGGCAAGTCCAATAATGATCCGCTGGTAGTTTCTCGATTTGTCGATCAAATGCAGGCCGATAAAAAGCACGAGGAATATGGTGGTGTATATCGCGGGAAACATAACAAAAGCCTTTTCGAATTCACCTTCGATCAAAAATTTGATCGCGCGTTGGGTCCCGCAGCCCGGACAGTCGAGTCCGAACAATTTTTTGTTGAGGCATGGAAGCATGAAATCGGATACGGACATATGCAAAGTTTATAAAAAAATGGAGAAATAAAAATGTATGCGTATTTTAGATTTTTAGATTGTTAGATTTTTAGAGCTTCGACCCCAAACCTAAACCCAACCCCAACTCATGGCCTTTCAAATCGGAGATAAAGTGGCAGCGCTCGACAGCAACGTTGAAGGTATCGTAAAAAAGGTATCAAACGCTGGAATCACCGTGGAAACGACTGACGGATTTGAAATTGTGTACGATAGTTCTGAGCTTGTAAAATACGTAAGAACCAGTGACTTAGATTTCAAATCAGCAAGCTTTAATTTAAGTGAAGTCAAAAAGCAGAAAGAAGCCGAGATCCGACGGTTCCAGCAGCCAAAGAAGAAGATAAAAGGAGAAATACCGCCGCCCGAATTTGATCTTCATATCGAAAAACTGGCAAAGAATTTCAGGTCTATGTCAAACTACGAGATTCTGACGCTCCAATCCGAAACGGCAAAACGCCATATCGATTTCGCAATCCGCAATCGCATTCCCAAAATTGTTTTCATTCACGGAGTTGGAGAAGGTATACTGAAAGCGGAATTGGACTTCCTTTTGGGACGATATGATAACGTGATTTTCCGTGATGCCGACTACCGAAAGTACGGAATCGGCGCGACGGAAGTCGTCTTCAAACAAAAAGCGAAGTGACGACTGATAACTAGCTGGTTATCAAATATCCTAGAAGGTAGTCTGAACCTAAAATAAAAGTAGAATTCTCACGTCTCATCACGGCATTTTTGATCCTGATCTCATGAAGAAAGTTTCCGGGACCGCTGGTAGTTGTAATGACTTCTATGCGGCCATTAATATCGGCGCCATCTTCGGCAAGCCATTCCTGAACGACCGTAGGAAATGCCGGAACAGGCTCGGTACAAAAATAGGAGTCGTTCAAAATACCGTTTGCAAATAGCCTGTAAGTAAATCTATTCGTCACCGAACCCGTATAACCGACGCGGGGCGATCCCAGCGGTGTAACTTCATTCGCGATCAACGCCGGATCGATGTCCAGAGTCATCGCTTCATTATTAACAAATTTAAAAATACGATTCGCGCCGCATTTCTGCAGGTTGTCATCAAATGCAAAAGGAAACGCCACAACTCCTTCGGTGCTGATAAAACTTCCAAACAGGAATTCCTCGTAGAGCTGCTGCGTCCCGTCGGGTTTGACAAATGTCACGTTGCGCAAGGTAATCGCATGCCTGTATCCCGTGATGATCTGTCCGCCTTCAATCTGTGGATTTGTCGTAATGACAGCAGTTGTGATTATTTCAATCAAGCCGGAAGAGGCGTTCCATTCTTCGGTGACAGTCGGTTCCGATGGCGGAATGACAGCGCAGATATTTGCCGATGCAACAGTACTGTCGTACGCGCGATAAACGACGCGGTTGACAGTTCCTATCTGGAAATAACGCGGTTCCGAAGTCGCTTCCTGAAGAAAAGCATCGTCCTGCGGCAAATAAAGTATCATCGATTCGCTTCCGGCAATCTTGTATAGAATGTCACTATTTTCATTACATCGCTGGAGATTGACATCGTCGAAATTTATCGTGTCGACGGCCACATCACCATCATCACAGCTACCAAGTGCAAAAGCAATCACAAACAAAAGCAGGATCTTTTTCATTTCAGGAATTTGAGTAGCAAAAATATGACAATAAATGGTCAGTCGGATGCAACAAATAATTTTAAGAGGTTATCGTATCTTTGGCGTTTCACGCAATATGAAATATTTATACGTCGTCATTATGGCAATCCACGCCGCGGTTCTTTCGGCACAATCCGTCGAATCTCCATCCAAAGATATCCTTGCCACCTTCAGTTTAATCGACGGAAAGCCTTCATATTCGGTAAAATTTAAAGGCAAAACTGTCATTGAGCAGAGCTTTTTGGGATTGATCTTTAAGGACGGCGAACAGATGGATTCCGGTTTCGAATCAATTAATTCAAAAATTTCAGCATTCGATGAAACCTGGAAGCCTGTACTTGGCGAGGTCTCATCGATTAGGAATCATTATAATCAGCTT
>CBDUBP010000319.1:0-2599 GCA_965365415.1 uncultured bacterium
AAGAAGTCAGAGGAATGATCGCAAAGATCGCCGCCATTTTCGCGGAAAGAATATAGGCATCGTGCTTCAGGAATCGCATTTTGTCGAATCGCTGAGCGTGATCGAAAATGTCGTACTCTCGGCATGGCTTGCAACAGGGAAAAGAGCGATGGATAAAGCGGCGGCTTTGCTTGACAGGCTCGGACTCTCCACGCAGGCCCACAAACATCCGTCAAGGCTGAGCATCGGCCAGCAGCAGCGCGTCTCGATTGCGCGAGCCCTGATCAACGATCCGAAACTGCTTCTTGCCGACGAGCCGACATCAAGCCTCGACGACGATAATGCGGTGAACGTCGCAAACCTGCTGTCGGAGCTATCGCAGGAACACGGTTCAGCGCTGATCATTGTCACGCACGATCATCGCCTCAAAAATCATTTTCCAAAAAGCATTTCATTATGATTGCAGGAATCGCGTTAAAGAATATCCGGTATCGCCCGCTAAATACGACTTTAAGCCTTATTCTGCTGACGGCCTCGGTCGCGATCATTTCGCTGCTTATTCTGCTTCAGGAGCAGTTCGAAAAGAAGTTTTCCGCTAACATCGATGGCGTCGACCTCGTGATGGGAGCCAAGGGAAGCCCGCTCCAGCTGATTCTTTCATCGGTTTACCAGATGGATTCGCCAACGGGAAACATCAGCCTCGATTCGGCTCAGGTATGGATGCGGAATCCATTCGTAAAATCGGCCATTCCACTTGCCTTTGGCGACAGCTATCGCGGGTATAAAATAGTTGGAACTACTCCGGAATACATTTCGAAATATGGAGGTACGATCTCAACCGGCAAAATGTTCAGCAACGATCTCGAGGTTGTGGTAGGCCATAACATAGGCGAGAACCTCGGACTCAAACCAGGCGATAAGTTCCACGGCACTCACGGAGATGCTGAGGGCGGCGAAATTCATGAAAATCATTCGTATGTTGTAACGGGAATCATCTCGCCAACGGGCAAAGTGATCGACAATGTGATTGTGTCGAATCTTGGCAGCGTCTGGAAGATGCACGATGATCATGCTCATGATGGGAGTGAAGCACCGGCTGCCGAAGATCACGACGACGGGGGACATGATTCTGAACACGCTCATGCTGCACACGATCACGAAGACCATGATCATAACGAAGTTCACGCGGATGAATCAGCCGAAGAAATTATCGTTGATGAAACTCCTAAAGAAATCACGGCGGTCTTGTTTAAAATGAAGAATAAAATGGCGCTGGTAACTTGGCCGCGGATTGTCGCGCAGAACACGAACATGCAGATGGCGTCGCCGGCGATTGAAGTCAACCGGCTGTTTTCCCTTTTTGGATTAGGGATCCAGGCGCTGCAATATCTTGCGTACGGCATCATGCTGATTTCGGGCATCAGTATTTTTATTGCACTGTTCAACACACTAAAAGAGCGTAAATATGAGTTTGCACTGATGCGGATCAGCGGAGCAGGAAGGATGCAGATGCTTTCGCTCGTATTGTTTGAAAGCCTTTTCCTGTGTGTGGCCGGATTTATTTTAGGAATAATCACAGGCAGGTTCGCGTTGTGGATGATCTCATCTGCTACGCAGCAGGAGTATAAAATGGCTTTTGACCCGTTTGAATTCGTCTGGGACAAAGAAGGAGTTCTGTTTTTGCTTACTATCTTTACAGGAATTTTGGCCGCCCTGATCCCGGCGATAAAAGCATACCGACTCAATATTTCAAAAACACTTGCAAATGCATAGATTAACCTTCATCATAATTGTACTTATCTTTTCCGGCACCCTGGTTTCGTTTGATAAAATGCCGATCCATCGTTCCTTCGAAGAAAGTGCGGTGAAAAGCCCGGATACACTCACATGGAAGCTGCTCGGCGTCATTAAATTCGTCAAGAAGCCGCATAAGGAATATGGCGAAGTCAACTATCCTGTCGTCAATCCGAAATTAAAAAGCCTGAATAAAAAGAAAATCGTAATGACCGGTTTTATCGTGCCGATCGACAATGAGAATTACGCGCTGAGCAAGAATGTTTTTGCGTCGTGTTTTTTCTGCGGAAAAGCGGGACCGGAAACGATCATGGGATTGAAATTCCGGAAACCAAAGAAACTCAAGACCGATCAGTACGTTACGATCGAAGGCATATTCCGTGTCAACGAGAATAATGTCGACGACTGGATCTATAACGCCGAAGACGTCGTGATCGTAAAAGGTGATTAAGATGGGAAAACTGCCAGTTACGGATATCTTTTTTGACCTGGATCACACTCTTTGGGATTTCGAAAAGAATTCCGCGCTTGCGTTTGAGATCATTCTTGAAAAACATTGCATACAAGTCGCGCTTGATGATTTTCTGGAGCATTATGTCCCGCTGAACTTCGCCTACTGGGTCAAATTCCGAAATGGTGAGGTCGATCAGGAACAACTTCGCTATGGTAGGCTTCGCGACACTTTTGATGCGCTCAAATACGACATCGAGGACGGCCTGATCCTGACGCTTGCCGATGATTACATCCATTATCTGCCGCAGCACAACCATTTAGCGGACCAGGCGCTTGAGATACTCGATTACCTGAAGCCGAATTACAGACTGCA
>CBDUBP010000320.1:0-2570 GCA_965365415.1 uncultured bacterium
GCGACCATTCGACCGTTCCAAAATGATCTCCATAATACTTGTTCCATGCGCCGCCGATGATGATCTCCATATCGGAATCGGTATAATTCGTGGAAAAAGTAGCGCCGTAAAAATCGTTGTCGAGCCATTTGCGTCGGACGAGATCCGTTGTAGCGACGGGATCGATCGGGAATAATCCGTATTCGGCGAAATCGGCCTCTTCCTTATAATTTTCGTAAAAGCCTTTCCCTTTTGTATAATGGAATGCGAGATTGGCCGACCAGTTCTGATCGATTTTGCGATTGAAATGCAATTGATAATGATCCTGGCGGTAATCGTCGACTTCATTGTCGTAAAACCTGGTGTTTCCGAATTCGTCCGTGTAGATTCCGGCTGAATTAAATGTCCGGTCGGAATTCATCGTTTCGGCGTCGATGCCGTTCCACGATTGATAAGTTCGTTCGTGTCCGCCAAACGCAAGCGCCTTAATCAAGGTTTTGCCTTCGACAAATGTTCCCTGCAAAAAATACGATTTGAGGTCCGACCATGCCCGGTCGATATAGCCATCGGATTTGATGACCGACAGTCTTCCGGCGAGCTCGAAATTGCCATTAAGCAAGCCCGTCGAGAATTTAGCCGTGTGTTTCCTGGTATTGAAACTGCCGAATGCATTGGAAATTTCGGCGGTTGCTTTTTCCGAATATGATTCGGTCAAAAGATTGAGGCTGGCTCCAAATGCGCCGCTTCCGTTGGTGGATGTCCCGACACCGCGCTGCAACTGGATGCTTTCGACCGATGATGCGAAATCGGGCATGTTGACCCAAAAAGTGCCATGCGATTCCGAGTCGTTGTACGGAATACCGTTGATCGTGACGTTGACGCGCGTCGCATCGCTGCCGCGGACGCGGATTCCGGTGTAGCCGACGCCTGCGCCCGCATCTGAAGTTGTGACTACCGACGGAAGATAATTTAGCAAAATCGGGATGTCCTGACCGAGGTTCCGCGGTTCGAGTTCTTCTTTGGTGATGTTGCTGAAAGTGACCGGCGATTTTTGCGTGACGCGAATTGCCGAAATGATGACCTCATCGAGCGGCAGCGCGGGCCTGATGGAATCGTTGACGGCTAATTCCTGCGAGTTTGAAAATTGCGATGACAGCAAAAACATCAATGCGATGGATGCGTGAGGGATGGAAGCAAAGTACCGCGTACTGCGGAAAGCCCGACGGTCCCGATAGCTATCGGGAGCGGCACGCCCGATTAAGGAGATGATTTGAAGATTTGAGAATTTGAAAATTCGTTTCATTCGTAAAATTGATTACGAATAAAAGGGGCAATTATCCTGATTAATAATTGATTGTTCTGTCCCTTGGCAGCATTACCTGCCCAGGTTCGTTGGGTATGATCTCAGCCTGAAATTTTAGGCACCCCTTTGAGACGGCGCAAATGTACGATTAATGTAGCAATTTGAAAATTTGAAAATGAGGAATTTTGCGCGAAGATGATCTGACTTATTACGGCGAAACACCAAACATCTTTAAATGTTCAAATGTTCAAATTATATCAGGTTTCCGCCTATTCATCTTCACCTCACTCAAATTCCGCTTGGATTTGATACGTTTTTCGATGACGGATTTAGGGATTTTTGTCGCTTTGCGGACTTTCGGAATGATGAGCGCTTTCGAAATCAATTCGAGGAATCTTGCCGTGACTATGTCCTTGTTCCGCAATTGGCTTCGGTCTTCATCGCAATTGAGCGTGAGGATTTGATCTGCGTTTATCCGTGATGCGAGCTTGTTCTTTATAAGTGACTTTTCTTCTTTTGACAATGCTTTGGAATGGCATACGTCGAATGTCAGCACCACTTTTGACGACACCTTATTGACGTTCTGGCCGCCCGCGCCGCTGGATCGCACAGCTTTATAATGCAGTTCCGACAAAATTTTTTCACTGTCCATTTTCCTGATGTTCGGGTTTTAGTAAGTCGTTGACAGTTTTGACGGGGTTGAACGTAATCAGCGGCACCTCGACAAAAACAGTGATCCATTTTGACATTGCGCCGTTCCACAACCCCGGAAGCTCGTAACCTTTGAGCGGTTTGCCGTCCTTGGTTTTTTCGACGATGAAGCCGCTGCTGTGGTCGACGTATTCATTGAGATCGAATTTTTGCCCGCGAAAATCCCTGATTGAGCAAACGATATCAACAGGATTGAAGTGCGTAGACTTCGATAATATTTCGGCCTGGGCAGGGTTTTTCAGATCGACCTGCGACGATTCGACGATCTGCAGTCTCGGAACACCTTTCTTATCGCGCACCCAGAACGGGCCGCCGCCGGGCTCGCCTTCGTTCTTTACCATTCCGCAAACGCGAAGCGGGCGATTTAGCATTTCGCGGATATATGCGATCTTGTTGGCCGAGGTGTACTTTTTAAAATCTTCGATGACCTCAATATTGAGTTTGCTCTTCGCAAAGTCGATGATTTCATTAATTTCCGATTCTTTTATCGTGCCGGAATCGATTTTCTTCAGCGTCGCGAAAATTTGCGCCTGGAGTGAAAGCATTATCGAGCCAAGCGCTTTCTTATAAAATGCGA
>CBDUBP010000321.1:0-2549 GCA_965365415.1 uncultured bacterium
ACCCACGTCGGCAGCTTTGGTATAAATTCCACCTCCGACACGTGCAAAAAGAGCAATCGACTCGGCACCAAGTGAGAAACCTGCAAGCGTTTCAAGCACCAAAGTCATGTTGCCGTAAAAATTCATATCGTCGTTCCCCATGAACTGGGAAATGAAAAACAAAAAGAAAAGGCTCAAACCAAGCACCGCAAGTCCGGCAACGCCAAGACCCATTACAGTTCCGCCGCCGAAAGAAACTTTCAATGCCTGCGGAAGGCTGGTTTTTGCAGCCTGGGTAGTGCGGACATTCGCCATTGTCGCGATGCGCATCCCGATGTTTCCGGCCAGAGCCGAGAAAAATGCACCAAAAATAAATGCAATCACGATCATCCAGTGCGATGTTTCAACCATTTGTGAAACAACAAAAAGAGCGACAGAGGCAATTACAACGAAAATCCCCAAAATGCGGTATTCAGCCTTGAGGAATGCCAAGGCACCTTCCTGGATCGCTTTCGAAATTCCCTGCATTTTTGCATCACCCGCATCCTGTTTGGTTACCCAGGCCCTTTTGACCCACATAAAAATCAGGCCTATCACTGCCATTATAATCGGCACATAAATCATGATTGATTCCATAAATGTTCTAGTGTAAATTTTATCGGCTGCAAAATTAACAAAATAGTGTCAACTTGCAACAAAACGAGGATATTAAAAAAAGTCCCAAAGCGCCAAAGTGACAAAGAGAGAAAGCAAAGTCCCAAAGTGACAAAGCTACAATGCACCATCAAGAAGAACATAATAAATGTATGGAGTCTATTCCTACAGAAGTTCAATACTTACATCTTCATTCTTAAATCGCCAATCTCAAATTCATGGATGGATGACGCGATTTCGCTTTCGCAGATAATAATGCCATAGAAAAAATGAAGCGGCGGTGCGGTATGGTTTCCAAGTGTTGGTGAGTTCTACGATCTCGGTTTTATCACCAATGCCCCAAAGTTCTTTGATAGTGATGAGGATCCCGATATCTGCAAGAGGAATGATGTCGGGCGATTGCAGGCTGAACATCAGGTAGACGTCGATCGTCCAGTTTCCGATTCCTTTGATTTTGATGAGTTCATGTCGGATCTCTTCGGGCGTTTTGCTATTGAAACTCTCAAGATCGAGATTACCGTCGACAATCGCATTTGCCAGATGTCGCACATACGACGCTTTCTGCCTGCTTAATCCGACGCTTCTCAAATCTTCATCGCTGGCTTTGAGAATGTTTAGGGGAGTGAAGTCATTTTTGAAAGCAAAGTTCAGCTTGTCGAAACACGCTTTTGCGGACTCAAGCGAAACCTGCTGTTCGAAAATGATCTTGCAAAGCGTCGCAAATCCCTGCGGGCGAATGACCGGCTTGGGCGGCCCGTACAGATTGATGATGTGACGAAACTGGGGAACCGTCTGCGAAAGATTTTGGATGGCTTGCTCCATTTTTACTTAACTCAGCTATTTCAGAAAAATTACCCTGGAAGGAACGAAGTTGCAGGATTGAAGAAATGATATTCAGGTCAAACGTAGAACTGCACTCAAGTTCAGGGAATTTGGCTTAACCGAAGAATGATGAATTATGATTAACGAATCTAGAAGTAAAATCCGAAAGAACCCTTGACTGCAAACTTCTGAGCATCCGGAAGATCGAGGTAATTGTCGCGCCAGCTGAAGTCGATCCTGAATACCTTGAATATATTCCCGATCCCAAATCCGTATTCCCAATAACCGTTTTCAGGCGCACGATATTCAAGTCCACTTGCGTTGATTGCGCGATTTTCATCGGACACGGTTCCATAGACGCCGCGTACTCCGATGATTTCCCGCCAGTTCAAATTCCGTAAGGCCGGAACATACGCGAACAATTTTCCCTGAAAATGATGTTCGAACTGGAATGTCGCATATTCATCGGCAACAAACTCATAGAAATTAAGGTTGCTGAATGTGTTCTCGATCGTGAAATAAGTCTGATTTCCGGGAATGACACTCATCAATCCCAGCGGAACGGCGCCAAAAGTTTTACCAACTTCGGTGATCAGGTTTGTCCGTCCGATCGCGCCTATTATAATTGGCTGCTTCACATATAATTGAAGCCGCCTATAATCAAAATCGTGATCCGTAACACCTTTGATCCCGGCGCTGTAACTCGCAAAGATCCTTGTATATGGGCTGTCGATCACATCGCGCTCAACGCCATAACCAATGGTTTTGCGCTTTGGTGTAAAATCAAGCTGGATATTGGTTTCGGCTTGTTTGACCTCGCTTGCGATGACAGTCGAACCGTCAGCAAGTGTCTTGAAATAATTCAGGCTGAAAGTTGGGGATGCAGATTCAAGCGTCCGATATGAAAATCCAACCTGCACCGAGAAATTCTTTATCGGTTCAAGTTCGAATGAAAAAGTGCTCAGATTGATATTCGTCAGTTTTCCGTTGCTGCTGGTCGTAAACAATCCTGATGAGGCGAAACTCCGTCCGAGGACATCATTGGTTGTGGTCAGACTTGCCCCGATCTGTTCGACGTCGCGGCGGTTTCCACC
>CBDUBP010000322.1:0-2539 GCA_965365415.1 uncultured bacterium
GCTGCCTTAATTTTTTTGTGCCCGCCAGTTTCGTAAAGAAATCGTTGAAGAATTTCGACTTATCGGAAGTCTCTCGATAGGCTTTCATCAGCCACTTAAGCTCAAGTTTAGATACGTTAGGTGCACCCGAGAGGTCTTCGCCAAAACATTGCTGTCCGTTGTAAGGCGGCTCCTTCGCACCTTCATTTGGTTTAGGGGTAAAACTATATCCGGTCTTTGGAAGAAATGGTGATCCGTAAACCTGGAATTGCTTTGATGTTCCTCGGCCCACACTGACATTTGTGCCTTCAAAAAGGCAAAGGCTCGCATACAGGTTGATCGCCTTGTCGTTCGGAAGGTTCGGTGACGGCTTAACCGGAAGTCTGTACTCCATTGTGCGTTTATAATTCAAACACGGGATTACGGTCAGCTTGCACCGAACACCGTTTTTAAGCCATTTTTCACCATTGATCATCTTCGCATATTCTCCAATTGTCAGTCCATGTAAAACCGGGATTGGATGCATTCCGACAAAACTCGTGAATTCCTTTTCCAGGATTGGTCCGTCAACAACATTGCCGTTCGGATTTGGCCTGTCGAAAATGATGAGCGGAATATCATTCTCCGCGCAAGCTTCCATGATATAATGTAGCGTGGATATATAGGTGTAAAATCTGGCGCCGACATCCTGAATGTCGAAGATCATCAAATCGATATCAGATAAGTGCTCAGGTTTCGGCTTTTTGTTGTTTCCGTAAAGGGATATGATCGGCAGTCCGGTTTTTGAATCCTTGCCATCGGAGATCAATTCGCCCGCATCGGCTGTACCGCGAAATCCATGTTCAGGTGCGTAGATTTTTTTTACGTTGATTTTTCGATCGATAAGGAAGTCGACGAGTGACTGATTTTCCGCAAGCGTCCATACACCTTTGCTGCCATTCATCGATCCGGACTTAACATGCCTGATGATTCCTGTTTGATTGGTGACGATCCCAATTTTCTTTGCATTCAGCAATGGAAGATAGGCATCGGTATTTTCAGCACCGGTAATGATCGGTTCAGTAGATTGCCCACTTTCCGTTTCGTGGTTGCTGATTTGCCCGCCAGTTTTCGACGGCACGCTTGTATTTCCGCACGCTAACAGCGATAACGACAAGAATAAAACTGTATTTTTGACCATTATATCAATCATCATTTGAATTTAGAACATTTCATCGCCAGGCGGCTAACGACTGACAAAGCGCATAAAAGTAGCATTTCGACGCCAATTATAAAAATTGCGATCTCGGCCGTGGCGATCGGGATGGTGATGATGATCGTGTCGGTGGCTACAGGGATCGGCCTTCAGGAAAAGATTCGTGAAAAGGTCTCTGCATTCAACGGCCATATTGTAATTTCAAATTATGACGACAACCAATCGGAAGTCAGCGTCAATCCAATCTCCACCAAACAATCATTTTACCCGAAATTCACTGCAGTCGAAGGGATCCGCCACATCCAGGCCGTCGCTTCAAAAGCCGGGATCATACGCACCGCCGACGCATTTGAAGGTATTATTTTTAAAGGGGTCGGAACCGACTACGATTGGGAAAGCATCAGTGAATATCTTCGCGAAGGAAAGGTGCCGGCAACCGAAGGGACACTTCGGGGCGAAATATTGATATCGAAATACCTTGCCGACCGGCTGAATCTGAGAACAGGAAGTAAGTTCAATACTTTCTTTATGAAGGAAGGCGAAAGCAAACTTCCGAATCTTCGCGTTTTTACGGTAAGCGGGGTTTATGATTCGGGCATCCGTGAATATGATGCGTCGTATATCATTGGCGATATCAGGCATATTCAAAGGATGAATAAATGGAAACCTGACCAGGTTGGCGCATTCGAAGTGTTTGTGGATGATTTTTCACAGCTCGGGACCAAGAGCCTGGAAGTCTATGATGCAACGGGTTCCACGCTCGATACACGAAGCATCATGGAAAAATACGCCTATATATTTGACTGGCTGGAATTGTTCGATTTTAATATCGTCGTCATTTTGGGAATCATGATATTGGTCGCATCGATCAATATGGTTGTGGCGCTTCTGGTACTGATCCTGGAACGCGCACGCATGATCGGAATACTGAAAGCTCTGGGTGCCGCAAACAGATCAGTGAGGAAAGTGTTTTTGTATAATGCTTTTTATTTGATTGCGCGCGGACTCATCTATGGCAATCTGATTGGGATCGGATTACTGCTCATTCAAAAACAGTTCGGCCTCATCGAACTCAACCCGGAGAATTATTACGTGAACGAAGCGCCGGTATATCTGAATTGGTTCTACATTTTGTTATTAAACCTCGGCACGGTTACTATCTGCCTGCTTGTATTATTGATTCCATCGTATTTAATCACCAAGATCTCGCCTGCACGTGCAATCCGTTTCGATTAATCCCACTGCAAACCGCCCACAGCCCACTGCCCACTGCCTACTGCCTACTGCCTACTGCCTACCGCCAACTGCCAACTGCCTACTGATAATGGCGTTGCCTTTCACACCGGCCTGCGCACCTCCCGGCTC
>CBDUBP010000323.1:0-2538 GCA_965365415.1 uncultured bacterium
TGCGCAGGCCGCAATGGAATCAACGTCGGTTGGCCTCATGCAAGTTATGGGCTTTCATTGGAAGCTGCTCGGATTCTCTTCCGTTGGCGAGATGTGGGATTTTGCAAAAGCCAGCGCCGAGAATCAATTGCGGCTCGGTTTGATGTTTATCAGGTCGCAGCCGCGCATGTTCAATGCATTGCGCGCAGGGGATTATGAAACTTTTGCACTGCTTTATAATGGAAAACTTTTCCGAAAATTCAATTATCATAACAGGATCGCTGCCCAAGTTCAAAGGTTTAAAGGCGACGATCATTTATACTTTTGCCGATGAATGAGGTTTATAAGTTTCTGGGATATTTCCTGATGGGTTTTGTCCTTTGCTATTTCCTGATGAATTCCTCATGTGAGGGAAACAATGATGATGAGCCTGCAACGAAAGTCAAAGTAGAGGTTCCTGAAATTTCCGGCTCGATCATCAATGACGAAAAGCCAAAGCACAATCCCGTAAAGCTCACGAAGCCGCAAATCGTCTACAAAACCCAAACCGATACCGTTTACAGCGAAAACCAGATCAATATCGAATACTTCAATCGATACATGGCCGCAAAAGACAGCGTTGCCAAAATGAGAGTGGCCATGCAAGCCTTTACGATCCGGGATTACAGCAAAGAGATGGAGAATGATTATTTAAGGCTGAACGTTTCGGGAAAAGTGATGGGAGAGGTTCAGGAGCTGAACATTGCCAGCTTTTTGATCAAGAAACGGGAGGCCGATGCTGATATAAAAACCGTAAAATTCAGGATGCTGGGAGCCGTGGAAATCGGAAACACACCACAGTTTGACAACTTCAACGCCAAAGCATCGATAATGATGCAAAACAAGTCAGGGGACATCTTCTCCATCGGAGCAGGAACCAACGATATGTATTACGCAGGGTTCGCAAAGAAAATATTTGAGGTTAAAAAATAATTTTGGTGGTGTGTATGTGGTGAAATCCGCTCCGCAGCAATGTGGGGCGGTTTCCGTTTATTCAGGTTCCTGCCCGGGACCGCTTCCCATAATATTGATGTCGATATTTTTCAGGACTTCATTTGCCCTTTGCTTTTTTGAAACCAGGTAAACCGCGTTTGTGACGTTGTCGGTGGTGTGGCTTGCCAGCTTGCTCGACAGCCCTGAATGCTGCCCGTAGGAGTATTTGTCTAACTCGTCTAAAAATAAGTGCTTCAGGGCGTAAAAATCCGCCGTTACCGGAACGTACTTCTCGTCTGTTCCGATATCCGAAAGCATCCTCAGTTTTCCACTTACAAATCCAACACGATCTTTGACCAACCGCTTCCATCGCTTGGTTATCTGGTACTCGTTTATTTGATCGACTCCCGGCACAAGTCCTTTTGAAAACAGGTAATGGTCGCGCTCACTCGCTTCGGCCATGAGTTCTTTCCATAGCGGCAATGCGCCGGGCAGAATTATCTTTATCTCTTCGTGAAATTCCTGACCTTTTAATATGAGCGCTTTATATTCCTGCTTTTCCAGGTTTACTTTCGTGGCCTGCAAGCGAAACAGCTCGGAGCTTCTGGCACCTGATTGAAAGAAAATAAGCGCGTACCTATAAAATGAATAGTAATTCTGTTTCAAATATACCGCGATCTGCTGAAATTCATCGATCGTCAGGGTTTCGCGGATTTTCTTGACCGTTTTCTTTTTGCGGATTGCCGTCACGGGGTTGTTTGGCAAAAGCTCCATTTCAACTGCCTCGGAAAGCAATATCGAAAGATACGTCAGGTACTTGTTGTATTGACCTTTGGGAAGGTTCAGGTGTTCGAGAACAGTTTTGATCTTCGACCGCGTGAACTTTGATATCGTGAGATTTTCCAGCGAGAGTTCTCGGATTGATTTATCGACGTTGTTTATGATCTGGTTCATGTCGCGCGTCGTGCTTTTGGCAAGATCCATTTTGTCGAAAATGGTGCGCAGCGATTGCACGATGGGAGTATCTTCATCGATATGCCCGGCGGGTTTGGGAACTTCGACACCGGCATCTTTTAAAAGTGGGGAATTCGGGAACTTTTTTAAATATTCTTCGGGATCGCGTGGGTTAAAGCCATCCTTTAGCATCTTTAAAAGATTTTTCCTAAGCGGTTCCAAAACCTCGAGACGTTCCTCTTTGGTGGAAAACCTATTTGCACCGGCTTTTATGTTCGGCATCCGCTTGAGTTTGCCCTCATTGTTGATATACGCATACCGAATGTACCAGATTTTCGATAGGGCGGTCGCTTTTTCTTCCTTTGTGAGCTTTCCCCAACGTGATAAATCCGCGCCGCCAGCGTAAATTTTAGGTTCAGAATATGGCCGTTTCATGCCGTTATTTAGAGAGTGTACCGTAGCGTGTACTTTTGCAATAAGGTCAATGATTTTCGACATGAAAACGGGATTAAGATTAAGCCTAATCCCGCGCTGTCATTGGTGAAGATTGTTGTAGCGAGAGGGAGATTTGAACTCCCGACCTCAGGGTTATGAACGAGAGGATTGGCAATTTTAGAGCGTGTTTGCTGGCTT
>CBDUBP010000324.1:0-2536 GCA_965365415.1 uncultured bacterium
ATGTTGCGGCCGCACATATCATGGGCGGGATCATGATCGCATTCGGACTGCTGACACGCTGGGCGATATGGGCACAACTGCCGATCCTTGTCGGTGCGATCATCGTAAGCTTTATCGGGGAATTCCGCTTTTGGAACATGTTCCTGGCATTGATCACTTTCATCGTTTGCATCTTCTTCCTGGTTTATGGAAGCGGGAAACATTCGGCGGATTATTATTTTAAGATGCAGCAATAGCTGCCAATTGATAATTGAAAAGTGACAATTGTTAATTGAGGACTTAAGCTTAAAGCGCCGGAGATCCAAAGATCCAGAGCAAATGGAAAAGTGATAATTGAGAATTATCGGGCTTGCAATTCAATTATTTATTCCGCTGCGCTCCATACCGTTCGGCTGCGCCTCGGGTCATTATTAATTATAAATTGAATTATCAATTGTCACTTATCAACTGTCAATTAAAGATTCACGTCTCATCAATTTCCCGCTGCCCGTTTCTTTAAATTTCGGTACAAATACTATTTCTTTGGGTCGTTCGTATTTGTCGAGTGCGTCGAATATCGAGCGATCAAGATCATACGTTTCGCCTTCGATGACAAGAATCAGCTTTTCCCCAAGTGTATCGTCGGGCTTGCCTGCAATGAAAAATCTCTGGTCGATCTTCCCGGCAAGCTTCTCCTCTATCAATTCCGGAATGTGTTTGATCCCACCGCTGTTGATGACATTGTCGGCGCGGCCCAGAAACCTGAACTGGTTCTCATTGACAAGTTCAACAAGATCATTGGTTTCGATCACATTATCGGAAATCCGCGGCGCATGGATCACGAGGCAATTGTTTTCGTTGTACGAAATCGTGACTTCGGGAAGTACCGTAAATGCAGTTTCGCCAAGTTCTTTTGCTGCAATATGAGTAATGGTTTCGGTCATTCCGTAGGTTTCATACACCTGGCACGGAAGTTTCATCAGCTCATCCTCGAGCGCCTTGCCAATCCTGACACCGCCAATGATGATCTTTTTTATCTGATGGAGCCGGTCAAGTGAATTCTGCGCCTGAAGCGGGACCATCGCCGCAAAATCATATTTTGAATCATTGTTTTCCAGCGGATGCAATGTCGGTTCAACAAAATCCATGTCGAGGCCAAGGATAAAGCTTCTTACGAACATCATTTTTCCTGCGATATATTTTGTCGGAAGGCAATGCAGCACTTTATCGCCTGCCCGAAGATCAAAGAATGAACCCGTTGCAACGGCCGAATTGACCATCGCCTGTTTCTCGATCGTAATAGTTTTTGGCTTGCCTGTTGTCCCCGATGTCGTCAGTTCGATCCACGAATTCTGGTCGAACCAATCAAGCAAAAAGTGTCCGACATCCCGCTCGAATTTTTCGCCTTCTTTGATAAAGCTGTACGCAACGCGGCACAGATCTGCCTTATCGAGATTGAATCCGCCTAACTTAAAAGCGGTATGCACATCATTGTACGTCGGATTGACCAGCGTCCTCTTTCGGTATAATACTTCCATGATCATCAATTTTTCCTGTCAGCCTTTCCTTCCAATCCGACCATTTATACTTCTTACTAAAGATAAATAAAAGGATGGGAAATATTACAAGCACGGGAAACAAAACATCCGGTCCCGCACCGGGTTCCGAGATGTCCTTCAGCAGGGAATCCGTCCGAAAAGCACTCCAGTCGGATGTTACGAGCAAAGCGCCGATCAAGTTGTTCGCCGCGTGGAATCCAATTGCGAGTTCGATTCCGTCGTCCATCAAAGTCATTACACCGAGTAGCAATCCTGTTCCGATGTAAAAAACCATGACGGTATATCCAAGCTTTGCCACTTCGGGGTTGGCAATATGCATGACGCCAAAAATCAGCGATGTCATCATCAGCGGAAACCATCGGTTCAGGGCAAGATTCCCAAAGCCCTGCATCAGATATCCGCGAAAAACGTATTCTTCCGTGCTGGTCTGTATGGGCACCAGCGCGATCGCAATAACAGCTAAAACACTAAACCTTATCGGATGGAAATTCCAAACATAATCTTCAGGGTGCAGCCAATAATCGACAGCAGTAGATATGACCGTAATGCCGCCCCAAAGTGCGAATGCAAAAAAGATGCGTTTCCAATCGACTTTTCGCCGTGCCGTCGTTACCGACCGAATGGTCTGGTTATGTAAAACTTTTACGACAATGAACAATGCACCGAGCGCAACTACAAACGAAAGCATCATCAGCAAAAGCGTCATGTTGGGCGGCAGGAAGTTGAGAACTTCACTTGTGTCGGTCGGAATGGGCTGACTTTCAGTCGCCGCCTGAAAGAACAATGCGATCCCAAACGGAATCTGTCCTATGAACGACGCGACGATTACAATTAACGATCCTACCAGATATTTCCAAAAACGGTTTTCCGGGTTTACTGCCTGCTCGATGAACATAATTTGATTTTGTTTTAAATATAGTTCAAAATGATTTTCCGCTGCAACTTTTTGAATCGATCAGCTACTAACCGCTGGAAACTTAACAAGCCTTTATGAAGCC
>CBDUBP010000325.1:0-2533 GCA_965365415.1 uncultured bacterium
ATCGACGGCAGCACAAACAATATCATCCTAATAAGCCGCATAGTAATAATAATCGAGGTTATTAAAAAACTTCCGGTTCGCTTTCAGCGTCAGGAAAAGAAACACCGCTGATCCGGCAACCATTCCGAGCACCGCATATTCATAGGCGATAAATCTGCTGCAGGCAAATCCCACGACGAAATTCACGATGCAGGCTACAATAATTGCTTTCAGCGGCTGCGATGGCTTACCTAAAGTAAACAAATACAGCGTGTTAAGCATTCCCCACGCAAGCATCAGGTATCCGGCCCCGCCAAGAATGCACACATTGACACTCAGCTGGAGCAATTCCTCATGAAACTGTCCTTTGTATCCCCATGACGCATTCATCAGGTAATAGATCAATACCGAAACGGCCGCGGCAGTGGCAAGTAACAGAACAATATGCTGAATATACATCTTCATCAGGCTCTTGTTAAATCTCCCCGGCGAATCATGTGAATAGAGTTTTTGGCCTATATCGAGAAACCTTGTAAAGGATGCGATGCTGTATTCCAAAGCTCCGGTCAATAACAGGAAAATAAGGATTGCCATATCCATTCCCAATTCGTAATCCTTTTCAAAATAAACTACGTACGGCAGCGGACCGTTGATGGTCGACGACCACGCAAGTATCCGATCCATAAATATAAATACATACAAAAAGAATCCATACAGGAAAAACTTGTAGTTGTGATAAAGCAGAACCGCGGGATTGACCTCCAGATTCGACGACGCCTTTTTCTTTTTAATAATCCGGCGAAAAAACAGGATCTGGAATATCCGTGCTATGGCGATCGCCACCGTAATGCCGATCCAGTGCGTAAAATAGATGGTTAATGTCGTCTGCGTCTTTAAAGTAATCGCAACAAACGTCCCTGAAAATACCGCGAGTGAGATCACCCAACCCTGCTGGATCGTATGCAGCGGAGCCAGCAAAAGCAGCAATAGTCCGATCAATAGCGCATACGCGAAAACGATGAAAAGTACTTCAACCGGATATAAATGGAAGAAGAAATTCGTCAGAAAAATGATCGACAAGACGATAAAAATCGCACTTGTGCCCGCTTTAAGCAAATAATTGACGGTATTTCGGACCATCACATAATCCTCGTGATTCCAGTAAAACGACGCCTGTCGGCCAATTACCTGGACAAAACCGCCTGTGGATACGAGTCCGATGATCACACCCAATACGACTGCAGTCGATTGAACATGATTGAATCCCACGTACGTCCAGAGCGAGTAACCAAATACGATGATCGCGGCAATCTGGAGCAATACCGGTAAAAGATGGAGGATTCCTTTTGGATAATAAACGAGGAAAATCTTCGCTTTGATCCAGGGATAATCAGCGAATGTTATCTTCTTCGGGCCGATACGTTCGGCTTCGACCTCTTTAAGATTCTTTGCACCTGCGTGCTCGTCGGAAGTAGTCAGCTCGTAATATACCAGATCGGCGAGCTCATAAACCGAAGGAATGCCATAATCGGATTCGGTGTCCTTGTTGCGGATGCCAAGCGATTCGATTGTAGCCACAACAACCCTGTTACTTACAGGTCTGCCTATCTTATCCCTGATGTTCTGGATCAGGGATTTAATATTTTCATTCTGATTTTCCATTTAGTAGGTTTTTGGAAAAATCCGGGCTTTTGGGGCGTGATTTTTATGAGGCTGCCTGACGTTGGTCATCAAGCTGTATAAATATTGGTTCGACAACTTCTTTGGTTTCTTTTCTTGCGACTCGTGCATAAACTTCTTCATATTCGCTGATGAATTTGCCAATGGTAAAATTCTCTACGACTTTCTTTCTGGCATTCGCACCCATCTGTTTGCGGAGCTCTTCATTCTGAAGCAATTCCACGACCCGATTTCCGATTTCGACATGATCTCTCGGCTTGCAGATAAATCCGCAGCTTTCGTCGAGGGCTTCGGTCACGCCGCCGACATCGGTTGCCACAACGGGGATTTCGCAGCTCATCGATTCAAGTACGGTGTATGGGAAACCTTCAGAAATGGATGTCAGTATTGAAATATCGCCTTCGCAAAACAATGCATGAGGTTTTGAATGAAATCCTGCGAGGAAGAAATTATTCCTCAGGTCAAGCTCATCGATCAGCTTTTCGCATTCCTCGGTGTATTCAGGTACGGCGGTATTGTCGCCATAAACCAGGTAGCGCACATCCGGTATCGCCCTTTTTACGACTTCACACGAGCGTATCATCGTCAGGACGTCTTTCAATTCAAAGATCCGGGCCGCGGCAACGACTGTCGGGATTCCGACAAGATGTGCGGGTTTTGGCATTGGTACGAAAAGGTTGTGATCGATGCCATTGTAGATAATTTCGATCTTATTCGGATTTGCTCCGTAAAGTTTCTCCCACGCAATGTTGAATTTATTGACCGAAAGTATCTTATCAGCCTTGTAATAAACAAGCTCCGTGATGCATTCCGAGAATTTGATCAGCATTTTCTTGAGGAAGAACGAATATTCAGAACAATTGATTGCAATCAG
>CBDUBP010000326.1:0-2514 GCA_965365415.1 uncultured bacterium
TCTTTTGTGCGTTTGTCAGGTTGATATTTGGAAGACCGCTTTTTCGCAATGATTCCTTCGCCACCGGCTTTTTCGGCCTTGTCGAAAGCTTTTGTTCCTTCTCCTATAATGTGCCCGGAATAAATGATGTTCCCGATTTTCGGGAAGATGGCCTTGAGCAGTCTTTTCCTCTGGATCAGCTCAAGCGGCGTAAGGTCGAAACCATTGAAATACAACAAATCGAACACGTAGAATTTCATTTCGCCTTTGCTCGAATCGCGTTCGTAATTCTGAAGCCATTGAAAACGGCTTTTCCCTTTCGAATCTTCAATTACGATCTCGCCGTCAAGAATCACGTCGTGCGGGATTTTTTTAAGTGATTTCACCAGGTCTGGATAACGCGGGTTAAACGACAGGCCGTTTCGCGAGATCAGCGACACATCGCCTTCATCGATCATTGCAAGCGCACGAAAACCATCGTATTTGGTTTCAAAGAGCCAATCTTCATTGTCAAAAGGTTCATCGGCCAACGTGGCAAGCTGCGGACGCCAGTCTTTCGGGAAAACCTTTAGTTTTTTCGCATCGGCAAGATCGGCTGCAGTAAATTCCTGATCTCCTGCTTTGACAGTTTTTGGTTTTGATTCGGCTGCGTCTTTCTTTCGCGTTTTGTCAAGGGCTTTTAAATTTTCTTCAACGGATTTTGTGCTGTGCCACACGGCGTTTCCTTCCGCGATCTCATCAAGGTTGCGGCCCGACAGTACTGAAGTTTGCTCAAAATCGACTTTGCTGCCACTATATTCATCCTTGCCTTTCATCAGCAGCCATTGTCGTTCTTCGCCCTTCATCTGCACGAGGTGATACGAGCCCTGCAGTTTTTTTCCATCGAGAACAATCTTGATATTCCCCTCGCGAACCATTTTTTTCAACAAGGAATTATCCTTTGAAAGATCCTCGTTTCCCTCTGCATGATATGTTCCGATGTCCCAGACCATTACCGTTCCGCCGCCATATTCGCCTTTTGGAATCGTGCCCTCGAAATCCATATAACCCATCGGATGATCTTCCGTTTGCATCGCGAGACGCTTGTCGGCCGGATTTGCGGACGGCCCTTTCGGAACGGCCCAGCTTACCATCACACCATCTATTTCGATCCGAAAATCATAATGCAGCCGTGTTGCCGCATGTTTTTGAACGACAAAACGCAACTTTCCCTTCGAAACCTCCTTTTTTCCTTTAGGTTCCCGGGTTTTAGAAAAATCGCGCTTTTCGTTATACTTTTCAAGTCCCAAAACCTTAGTTTTTAATTGCCTCGAGGCTTGCCCTCAATTGTTCGAGCAAGTCGTCTTTTGGTGCTTTTTTGGCTTTCGGTTTTTCTTCAGGTTCGTCTTTAGCGCCTTTCTTTTTAGGTTTTTCGGTCGCTTTTTTCTTGATGAGTTTCAGGAGTTCATCTTTGTAGGTATCTTTATATTTTGAAGGTTCAAATTTATCAGTGAGCTGCCCGATGATGCTCATCGCCATATCGAGTTCATTTTTCCTGATCTGGATATTTGTGGGCAGTTTGGCTTCCGATGGTTTGCGCAGATCCTGGTCGAAACGAATCTGGATCAGCAGGATCGCATCTCCTTCGGCTTTTAAGATCCCAAGATGCTCCGCAGTTCGAAGTACAAATTTCGCGAGTCCGACCTTTCCTGATTTTTTCAGTGCTTCACGCAGCAACGCGTACACTTTCGCAGCCTGTTTTTCAGGTTCGACAATGTATGGTTTCTCGAGATATTGAGATGGGATCTCATCTTCGAGGACGAATTCAAAGATGTCGATGCTTTGTGTCTTTTCGGGCATCAGCCGTGCGATATCCTCCTTATCGAGAATCACATAATCTCCGTCTTCCTTTTTATATCCCTTGGCAATCTCGTCCCACGGAACTTCTTTTCCGTCCTTTTTGCAGACACGTACATACTGAATGGGGCAATGGTCTTTTTTGCGGATCATATCGAGGTCGATCGTATGCGTGACCGATCCGCTGTAAAGCTTGACCGGTATATTCACAAGCCCGAAACTGATTCCGCCTTTCCAAAGTGCTTTCATGATCTTGCAGCAGATTTATATGTTGTAGCCATTACACGCTGCCGCCGGCAATGGCTTTATGCTGTTTTTCGATGTCGCTGCCTTCGAGTTCATCGAAAAGGTCGAGTGCGTTTTTAAATGCCTGATCCATGTTGAAATATTTATAATTCGCAAGCCGGCCCACAAAATATACATCAGTCAGTTTTTCAGCTTCATGTTTGTACTTGTTATAAATCTCTTGGTTCCTTGTATTTGGCACCGGATAGTAAGGCTCACCTTCGTCGACTGTAAATTCACGGACTATCGTTGTTTTATCGGATTTCTGATTCCCAAAATGCTTGTATTCGATGATCCGCGTGAAATCCGTTTCCATGCCTGGATAGTTCACGACGGAGTTTTCCTGAAAGAATTCCGCATCGACAGTTTCCGACACGAAATTGATCGAACGGTATTCGAGTTTTTCATCCAGGC
>CBDUBP010000327.1:0-2503 GCA_965365415.1 uncultured bacterium
CTTTCCTGGCCCATTGCGTTATTAAAATCCTGCTGAGGTTCGGAAACAGGTTCAATCACATAATCTTCAAGTGCCGAAACCTTGCGGCTTTCGCGATTTTCGGCCATGATTTCCTTGACCTGCTCAGTCTTGAGGACATGCCAGTTGGCGAAATTATCGGTATAGGCAAACCACATCAGGCCTTTAAAAATGTCCTGCTTTTGGCAGATTGCCATCCCTTTTTCGGTCATCAGTTTGGTTTCGAAATCAGGAAAATCCTGAAGCGCATCCATATAAGTGTCGAGTTCATAGTTCAGGCAGCATTTGAGTTTTCCGCATTGTCCGGCCAGTTTTTGTGGATTGAGCGATAACTGCTGGTATCTTGCTGCCGAGGTGTTGACGCTCCTGAAATCGGTCAGCCATGTTGAACAGCACAATTCTCGGCCGCATGATCCGATTCCGCCGAGCCGTGATGCTTCCTGACGAAAGCCCACTTGTTTCATCTCGATCCTGGTGTTGAATTCGCGCGCAAAGAGTTTGATCAATTGCCTGAAATCGACGCGGTCGTTTGCAGTATAATAAAAAGTCACTTTCGAACCGTCGCCTTGATATTCGACATCTGAAATCTTCATTTCGAGCTGAAGGTCGATCGCGAATTCGCGGGCTTTTACTTTTATCGTTTCTTCTTTAGACTGCGCGGTCGACCAGATATCGATGTCGCGCTGTGAAGCTTTACGGTAGATTTTTGGAATTTCAGGGCTTTTGTGGTTCGCGCCTTTTTTCTTCATCTGGATCTTGACAAGTTCACCAGTGAGGCTAATGATCCCGATGTCGTGGCCCGGCGACGCTTCGGTCGCGACGATATCGCCGATCGCCAGTGGAAGCTTTTCCGTGTTCCTGTAAAATTCCTTTCTTCCATTCTTAAAGCGGATCTCAACGCAGTCGAATGCGTTTTCACCGTCGGGAAGGCTCATATTAGAGAGCCAGTCGAAGACCGTCAGCTTATTGCAGCTATCGGTACCGCAGTTCCCTTTATTTCCGCAACCTGCAGGTGCGCCACCACTTGCGGTTGAACAACTTGTACATGCCATGATATATGTAGTGTTGTGGAGTCCACAACTTAAGTTCGTAATTGTTTGCGCGTAAAGATAGTATTTTTTGGGGAGTGAGAAATGTGCGGTTTTACCGTGGATGCAATATCGGGTGCGGTAAATTTCGACATGGGTGCGATTGTTTCGCCTGTTCGCTACGCTGGAAGGGGATGGAACGGGCCTCCTTTTGCTAAACCTCACAGGTTTCAAAAACCTGTGAGGTTTAAAGGGCAAAAACATATGGCGTGCAACCCGTGTACGGAAATGCTTGCGGGACAACGCCGTTTAAAAAAAGAAGAAAGAAATAAGACTAGGACGAGGTTACTTGCGTTGGGGTTTAAACCTCGACTATATAAAGTCTGTCCGACAGCCTAACCCGAAACGGCACTTTTATCGAAACGATATCACCTTTTTCAGCAGCTGATGCAGGCGAGCCATTGACATACATTTCGGCAGCGGTCAAAGTTTCGGTTCCCGTCGTTGGGCCATTGATGATGATCTTTTGACCGGATGTTACGACGCCTTCTTCGATAACAAAATCTGCAACACCGGCTTTTGGAAAGTAATGGATCGCTTTTCCGATATACGATTTCCTGACCTTGGGTTCAGCGGCTTTTTTTGATTTGTCGGCAGCGGCGATAGCAACATCCGAACCTGAAGATTTATAAGTCAGAACATCCGATTTTCCCTTTTTGAAGATCTTGTTGCCGTTCATAATCCCGCGGCGGACTTCCTTTTGCTTTTCTTCTGGAAGATGGATTATTTCCAAACACGCTGTCGAACAGCAGCCTTCCATCGCAACCGCACAGTCTTCGCACTGGATAAACAAAAGATGACAACCTTCATTTGCGCAGTTCGTATGATCGTCGCATGGCTTGCCGCACTGATGGCATTGTGCTACAATATCATTTGTGATGCGTTCGCCAAGCCTGTGATCAAACACGAAATTCTTCCCGATAAACTTGCTTTCAAGACCTTGATCCTTTACCTGCCGGGCGTATTCGATGATTCCGCCTTCGAGCTGGTAGACATTTTTAAAACCTTTGTGCTTGAAATATGCACTCGCTTTTTCACATCTGATACCGCCGGTGCAATACATCAAAAGTTTTTTGTCTTCCTTGTGTTCGGCAAGCTGTTTTTCGATGATCGGCAACGATTCGCGGAACGTGTCGACATCCGGTTTTACCGCTTTTTTGAAATGCCCGATTTCACTTTCATAATGATTCCGCATATCAATGACAATCGTATTCTCGTCTTCGAGCAATTCGTTGAATTCCTTTGCTTTTAGATGGACGCCTTTGTTGGTGACGTCGAAAGTGGCATCGTTTAATCCGTCCGCGACAATTTTATCGCGAACTTTTATCGTCAGTTTTAAAAATGAATGATCGTCGTGCTCGACCGCAATATTTAAACGGATTCCTTCCATAAAATCA
>CBDUBP010000328.1:0-2494 GCA_965365415.1 uncultured bacterium
GTTCGGCTTGCGTTTTTCCAAAAATGCATTGCGGCCCTCAATAGCTTCGTCGGTCATGTATGCCAGGCGCGTGGCTTCGCCTGCAAAAACCTGCTGGCCGACCATGCCGTCGTCTGTAAGATTCATTGCAAATTTGAGCATTTTGATCGATGTTGGAGATTTGTCCAGGATTTCCTGTGCCCAGTCGTACGCAGTCTGTTCGAGTTCATCATGCGGTACGACTGCGTTTACCATTCCCATTTCAAAAGCTTCCTGTGCGGAATAGTTTCGTCCGAGGAAAAATATTTCGCGGGCCTTCTTTTGCCCGACCATTTTCGCAAGATAAGCCGATCCGTAACCACCGTCGAAGCTCGTAACATCGGCATCAGTCTGTTTGAAAATCGCGTGTTCTTTGCTGGCCAATGTCATATCGCAAACGACGTGGAGGCTGTGTCCGCCGCCGACAGCCCATCCGGGAACGACCGCAATGACTACTTTGGGCATAAACCTGATCTGGCGCTGGACTTCCAGTATGTTTAGCCTGTGCATGCCGTCGTCGCCAACATATCCCTGATGGCCGCGCGCTTTTTGGTCTCCGCCACTGCAAAAGGACCAGACGCCGTCTTTCGATGATGGACCTTCGGCAGAAAGCAAAACAACGCCGATCGAAGTGTCTTCCTGCGCATCGTAGAAAGCTTTGTACAATTCGGCCGTCGTCTTTGGCCGGAATGCATTTCTGACCTCCGGCCGGTTGAATGCAATTCGCGCAACACCGTTGCATTTTTTATATGTGATGTCCTCAAAGTCACCGGCAATAGCCCATTCCATCGGCAGTTTTATTAAATTAGCGTAAAAATAACCATTTTTGATTTGAAAGAATGCGTCCGACGGAGGTAAAAAAATTTGCGACGGGATATAATCTCTTTACGGTAATATTTTTAGTTATCGTCCTGATTGGAATCTGGATTCCCGTATTCATTTATCCTCACGAAGCGGTACCGGTTTTGGCTATCAACATACTCGTTTCTGCCTTGGTGCTGTGGATACTTTTAGGAACATACTATTTTATTTCGAATGCTCATCTTTATTACAGATGCGGTCCTTTCCGCGGCAAAATCAATATCATGAATATTAGAAAAGTCGAACACGACAATCACTTCATCAAAACATCATTGATGAAATTAGGTCTTTCGCGAAAAGGCTTTAAGATATATTACGATAAATTTGATGACATTTATTTATCGCCAAAGGATAAAGAATCATTTTTGGAAGTGCTTTTATCAATCAATCCAAATATCATTGTAATTGATACTAAGAAATAGAAATTTGGATTTTGGATTATTAATTTTTAATCAAATAGATTCCTTCGTCCTTAATTTCGATCAGCTTTTGTTTATAAAGTGCTCCGATCGCTTTTTTAAAAGTTTTCTTGCTCATTTTCAGCACTGTTTTGATATCTTCGGGATGTGAATCGTCATTTAACCGAAGGAATCCTTTGTTGGCGCGGAGTTCCTGAAGAATTTTCTCCGAATTCGGTTCGACTTTTTCATAACCAAGCGGCTCAAGCGATACATCGATCTTGTTATCGGGCCGGATGGTTTTGATGAATCCGGTCATCCGGTCGCCCGTACGGATAGAATCGTCATAAACACTATCTCTATAAACCAGGCCTTTGTATGTTTCATTAATGATGACGTTGATTCCCGCGTCGGTGATGTGAGATACGATCAGATCAACCTCGTCGCCTTCCGCAATTTTTAGGTCGTCATTTTTTAGGAATTTGCTGGTACGGCTTGAAGCTACAAGCCTTTTCGACTGCTCATCAAGATACATGTAAACCAGGTATTTTTTACCCTTTTCCATCGGGCGTGCCTGTTCCTTAAACGGTACGAACAAATCTTTTTCCAGGCCCCAATCGAGAAAAGCGCCGAACTGATTTGTATAATTTACTTTAAGCAATGCGAACTCGTTCAGATATATCTTAGGTTCGAGCGTCGTCGCCACCGGACGTTCCTCATGATCGAGATAAACAAATACGACAATCTCATCCCCGATCTTAAATTCGCGCGGCACATATTTATTGGGCAACAGGATCTCGTTCCCGTCTTCATCGCCGAGATATAACCCGATCTTGGTATCGCGAATGATTTTTAGCGTATTGTCGATGCCTATGGAGATCATTGTGGAGAATTAAATGTTTAGAAGTTCAGCGGTTTAGAAGTTTGGATGGCTTAGAACTAATTATCAACTGTCAATCAAATCAGTCCAGTGCTTTGAAATAATCTTTCAAAACTTTGTCGTTCTCTTTTGTCGGCGTAAAGATCTCAAGGATTGCAGGCCTTTCGTTCGACGCAAACAAGGCGGTCAATCCGCGCGAAAGTGTATTCGAATCCTTTGCTGCAAAGTAATCGAATCCGAACATTTTCGCAAGACATTCAGCATCAAGATTGTGTGAAGTTTCAAAAAATGTATTAAATATCCGGTTGTCCTGATGCCCCGGCAATATCCTGAAAAT
>CBDUBP010000329.1:0-2463 GCA_965365415.1 uncultured bacterium
GCGGTGCGTCATGTGCATCGAGCGCACTGCATATTTGTAATCACATGGATACGGCGTGCATTCGTCGAAAGCCATGATGATGTCGGCACCTATCGTCCGCTGGATTTCCATCACATTTTCGGGAGTGAACACATGATATGACCCATCGATATGCGATTTGAACTTGACGCCTTCTTCCTTGATCTTGCGGTTTGCCGAAAGCGAATAGACCTGGTATCCTCCGCTGTCGGTCAGGATGTTGCGGTCCCAATTCATGAATTTGTGCAGTCCGCCTGCTTTTTCGAGGATCTCCGTTTGCGGCCTTAGGTACAAATGATAAGTATTTCCGAGAATGATATCGGGATTGATGTCATCTTTGAGTTCGCGCTGATGCACGCCTTTTACCGATGCGACCGTCCCGACGGGCATGAAGATCGGTGTTTCGATAACGCCGTGATCCGTAGTGATTTTGCCGGCGCGCGCCTTCGAACCGGCGTCTTGTTTATTGAGTTCAAAAATCATGGCCGCAAAGATAGCTGTTTGAAGTGTTTCGATGATTTGTTGATTTGTTAATTCGCTTTAACGCAATTGTCCGCTAACATGCGTGTTTAACGTATGCAGTCAAAAAATTTCAAATTATGTATGGTTTTTCCGCAGGTCGCTTTTTTGAGTGATCGATAATTTTGATCTGGGTAGGGGCCGGATGGGTTCCCTCGCAACACTTTTTGATTGAGGTACGGTTTTTCCACAATTTTCCACCTTCAATTATCAACTATCACTTTTCAATTGTCAATTGTCAATTGTATCGGGGCGTGCCGCCGGCTCCTTTCGTCGCCGCCGTCGGGCTATTCGCTGCAATCTGCCGGCGGGCCGGCAGGATTTACGCTTCTATCCCTCACGCGGGCAAAACATTGATATCCGCCCTAAAAATCAGAATCAAAATTTTATATTTGAACATGAACCAACTGAATCTCAATATTTTCAATTGCCTTGTGCTGGCCGGAATCATACAAGGCATCGTGTTCGCGATCGTTGTTGCATCCTCAAAGAAATATCGCGCCTTCGGGACATTGATCCTTGCCGCGTTCATCCTGTCTTTCTCGCTCGACAATTTCCAGTTTTTTCTTGAAGATGCAGGCGTCATTTCGGAATTCGACCTCATGGCGAAGTATTTTATTCCTTTTCAGTTTTTATCAGGCCCGTTGTTCTTGCTGTACGGACTTTCATTGATAAACTCCGACAGGAAGTGGAAAAGGTCAGACAAATGGTTTTTTATCCCGTTTTTCAGTGCTTTAGCCATAAGTTCGACCTATAAGTTTTTTGCACTGTCGGATACAGATGCAGCGACCATCACGATCTTGTACCATTTCATGGAAAAACTTTTTGAACTCTCTTCGATACTCATCGATTTATCGATACTTATCTATCTGACCGTAAAGGTCTTCCGATTGTCTGAAAGTAAAAATACGCGGCTCAAATGGTTTAAATATGTTCTTATAGCACTGATCATACTTACCTTATTGTGGATCTATGTCACTTTTCAGGATTTCTATTACGGAACTGAAAATTGGTACACCGTATATATCGGGATGTCGGCAGTCATTTATTGGATGGGCCACATCGGGATCTATCACTTCGGAACCTCGCTCACGACACGCAAAAAAAAACCGGAGAATCGTTTGAATTATGTCGCCGTCCATATCGACGCACTCAAAAAAATGATCGTCGAGGAAAAGCGATATCTCGATCCGAATCTAACACTCGACGGGATCGCTTCCGAGCTCAACCTGAGCAAAAGTTATCTTTCGAGGCTGATCAACAGCGAGCTGAAAATGAGTTTTCCTGATTACCTGAATTCGATACGCGTCGAAGAAGCCAAAAATTATCTTCAAAGCGCGGAGTATGCCAATTACACTTTGGTGGCCATCGGCCTCGAAGCGGGATTTAATTCGAAAACAACTTTCAATCACGCCTTCAAACAGAACACGCTGCTGACGCCATCGGAATTCCGTCGCATACATGCCGAAAAGTCCTGAATATTGCATAATCGCAATATCCCGAACGCACGCGGTTTTCTTCACAGTTACTTTTGCTTGCCCTTTAGCCTGCTATGCCAACTCAAGCATATGAAGCACTTTATTACTATTTTCCTATTGTCGTCAGCAGTAACGGCACAGGTTGGCATCAATACTACATCCCCGAGCAATGCATCGGCACTGCATGTTTCAAGTTCCTCCGACAATGTAAACTTTGGCGGTTTGTTGCCTCCGAGGGTCTCGCTGGCGCAGCGTAACCAAATTCCGGTCACCGCTGCAGATGACGGTTTGATGATATATCTGCAAAACTCAACACAGCGCTGCCTCCAAATCTATGACGCAACCGAATCTCAGTGGCGCGATGTGTATTGCATGCCGATAAACCAGGTTCCTGTTGCTTCTTCCGTTTCGATTTCGGGGACGCCGACAGACGGGCAAACCCTGACAG
>CBDUBP010000330.1:0-2453 GCA_965365415.1 uncultured bacterium
GATAAAGGCGCATCGGCAATAGATGCCGTCGAGGCAGCTGTGCGTTTACTCGAAGACAACTATCTCTTCAATGCCGGCCGCGGATCGGCAATCAACCACATGGGTGAGATCGAGATGGACGCATCGATCATGGAAGGCAAAGGGTTACAATCGGGCGCCGTATCCATGATCAAGCATGTCCGCAACCCGATCTCGCTGGCGCGTTTCATCATGGAAAAAACGTCGTATGTGTTTTTGTCCGACAGCGGCGCGCTCGATATGGCATCCGACCAGGATCTCGTGCTCGAACCCGAATCGTATTTTGTTACAGACCAGCAGGTGAAGGAATGGATGGAAGCGCGCGACCACGATCAGATCCAGGACATCCTTCGGAAGAAAGTCCATGGCACCGTCGGTGCAGTTGCGATCGACAAAAACGGGCTTCTCGCTTCGGCAACTTCAACCGGAGGTTCGGCAAACGCACACGCCGGCAGGATCGGCGACAGCTGCGTCATTGGTGCGGGATGTTATGCGAAAAACGGATTGTGCGCAATCTCTGGCACCGGCGACGGCGAACATATCATCAACAATGTGGTTGCCCATACGATTGCGATGTACATGGAACTGACCAAATGTTCGCTTTCGGAAGCTTGTGAACTTGTAATCCATCAGCGTTTGAAACACGTCGATGGCGACCTTGGCGTAATCGGTGTTGACTTCAACGGGGATATTTGCATGACGTTCAACACGCCACGAATGCCGAGGGCCGCATTTAAAAATGGGCAATTGCAGTTGGTAAAAGTTTATTTATGAGTGGCAAAGCGCCAAAGATCCAAAGCGCCAAAGCAAAAAAAATTGAACTGAGAATTATTCCGAAAATATAAGATTTGATCGCGGTCAAGGAACTTATCTTAAGAATCAAACTTATGAAGGCTTCAGCTTTGGATCTTTGGCACTCAGGCGCTTTCCTCCAAAACAGCTATCAGATAGTCAATATCTTCCTTTGTGTTATAATGGCTGAACGATATTCTCAACGACGGCTTTTTGATGTCGTCCGCAGATAATATTTCAGCCAGCACGTGTGATGGTTTCGGACTGCCCGATTGACACGCACTTCCGCGGGAAAGTGCAATTCCTTTCATATCGAGCGTAAACAGTATCATCGCGGTCTTTTCTTCCGAAAAAGGAAAGCATACATTGAGAATGTTGTAAAATGTATTTTTACCATTGATCTTCGCGTCGGGAAAACTTTCGCGGATCTTTTGCTCGGCATACGATTTCAGCTCCAGCACGATTTTGTGTTCAGCATCAAAATTGTCGTATGCGAGCTCAAGCGCCTTCGCCATTCCTACAACATTGTGGATCGCCTCGGTTCCTGCGCGAAGTCCTTTCTCCTGTTCTCCGCCAAACAGCATTGGGTTCACTACGAGTCCTTTGCGGACGAATGCAAACCCGATCCCTTTTGGTCCGTGGAATTTGTGCGCGCTGGCCACGATAAAATCTACCGGAAGCTGCTGCAGATCGAAACGCTCCTTGCCTACCGACTGGATCGTGTCCGAATGGAAATAGGCATTGTACTCACGACAGGCATTTCCAACTTCATCAAGATCGAGGACACTTCCGATCTCATTGTTGACATGCATCAATGTAACCAATGTCGGTTTTTCGTCTGATAACAATTTTCTCAGATGGTTGAGATCGATTTGTCCGCTTGGAAGAATGTTTACAAACGCGATCTCAATATCGAATTCCTTTGAAACCGATTCGGCAGCATAGAGTATTGCATGATGTTCAATTTTCGAGGTAATGATCCTTCCGACTTTCAGATCACGTGCGGCAGATCTGATGATCCAGTTATCGGCCTCGGTTCCGCCCGAAGTGAAAATTATTTCGGCCGCCTGGCAGTTGAGCTGTTTGGCAATCGATTTCCTCGAGAGTTCAAGCAGGCTTTTGGCATGGCGTCCAAAACTGTGCGATGATGACGGATTCCCGAAATCCTCGCGCATGACTTTAACCATTTCATCGATGACTTCAGGGCGGATCGCAGTGGTTGCCGCGTTATCTAAATAAACCTTTTTCATTATTTTATCGGAATGATGCTGATTGCTGCGCCGCCGCCTGCTGCCAGATTAAGTTGAAGAATTGAACTCGCGTCGACATTCACCGAGCGGATATTATAAGATTTCGGGTTGGATTCCCAATGTGCTTCTGTGCCATCCTCGTAGATCGTCGCGCGAAACTTTTTCCCTTTTGGAAGAAAATCGAGTTTAATTGCTGTCTTTCGGCGGTTCTCATCGGTGATCGCACCAATAAACCATTTTTCGGCATTTTTCTGTTTGCGTGCAATCGTAATATAATCGCCCGGTTCAGCCTCAATGATCTTCGTATCATCCCAATCGACTCCAACATCCTTGATGAATTGGAACGCATCAGGATAACGTTCGTAATTTTCAGGGAGATCCGCGGCCATTTGA
>CBDUBP010000331.1:0-2450 GCA_965365415.1 uncultured bacterium
GGCCGTTGTCGACAAAGTGTATTTCGTACCTTGTTGTTTCTTTGAGCCATCGATTGAAATCCTCCGTAGACGAAAATGTTTTATCGGCATATTGTGGCTGGAAGGCCTCAATTTTCGCTTTTATAAATCCTGGTAATTTTTGCTTTGTTTCCATTTTGCTGTTTTAAATTTTTGTTCCCGGAGCGGGGATCGAACCCGCGAGCTTCTGACAGCTATTTCCACTAAGTCCAGGAGACCAACTACAACACAGTGTCGTTATAGGTTTGAAAATTGAAGGTTGATTGGTTTCCATTCGCCATTTTCGTCACGCGCTTCGAAGCCGACGTAATCTTTTGAATGGCTGTAGTGGTAGCTTTCTTTGAGCAGTTCAATGCCTCGCTTCCAATTCTCGTCGGTAAAGCGGTCCTCCATCGCGTAAAGCTTCTGAACCAGCGAAATGTCAAGCTCGCCTTTTTTGCGTTCCAGCAGCGACATGATCAGGTCGCGGGTGTCGCGATCGTCGTTGAATTTGGAGTTGACAAACTCGATGATGTGTTTCTCGGCTTGGTTCGACCGCTCGTCGAAGGTTGGTTTGCCCTGGCGTTTGTAGCTCAATCGGAAATCGCCGGACTCGATCCTGAAGTTTCCTTTTCCATCTGCATGCCTTGAGCTATATTCTTGGAGCATTGTATAAAGAACCTGCATGTCCGAAAATGCCGTTTTCTTGAAAGCGGACAAGATCTTGTTTATCCTGATTGCCCTGGTACACAATTTGGCAATCGTGTCATTGCGCATCGACTCGTAAGCCTCACGCTGCTGGCGCTTTTCTTCCTGCTCGATTTTCTTAGCTTCGGCAAGGGCGGCTTCAAGTTCCGCGACCGATAATTTTGGAAGCGGAATTGTAATTCCTTCGATTAAATCACCGTTGGGTGAGAGACTTTGGTTTTGTTCTTCGTTTTCTGACATGGTTTTTATATTAAGATTCAATTGTAAAATTTTGTAGATCGGAAAATGGATCTTCTTTCATCGGTATCCAATCGTAGCGCTGTATCTGCGCGACCGAGTCTTTGATCTTGTTTTCAACCGAGTGCGGAACCGGTCGCAGTTCGATCACGCTCCGGCTGCAAATTGAAGCAAGCAACTGGCCGCGCTCCTGGTTGATCAATATGCGGTCGACAACTGTTAGCATTGGCCGGAACGTGGTGTCAAATACCAATACCTGAAAGAGAATATTGAGCCTCCTATATTTTTGATTTTCCGTCATTGTTAAGGATTTAGTTTGTGTTATCGGCGTAAATGTCAAGGCGCTTTGCGGCTTCAATCAGCGGTTTTGAATAGCGCCCGAACATGGGGAAAGTGCAGTTGACGTATAAGACCTCGGCATCCTTGCCTGATGGTTTAAAGTCGTCCGAAAATCGACCGATCAAGCTTAGAAACTCTGCCTCGCATTTTTCATATTCGGAGTCAAAGTATTTGCTCAGCGCAGTGTTCGCCAACAGGTGCTGGAGCGCACATTCATCTTTGTCTTTATGGAAGCTTTCAAGTAAAAAACGACTTCTCGGCTCCATCTCTTCAAAATTCATCGTGTCCGCGTCCATAAGACCATTAAGCGTTCTGCCGTAATTGGCGATGGCCATGCACCACCGGAGGTAAAAGCGAAATCGAGTATCATCATACTCTTCGGCTGTAACCTTCAAAAGATTTAAAATTTTGCGTTTCATTGCTGCTGTTGTTATGTTATTATTTGGCTACCGTGATACAGCATTGCTGCGTGCTGATCAATGGTTATATTACCCCCCGGACATCTGCCGCCGACAAATGCCGTTAATGCTTCGACCCTGATTATGATCTTCGCAAGTTTCTTACACAGTTTACCCGTTGCGGTGTATGGTTCGTTTTTGTCCTCGTGCGCCAGGAAGATGAGCGTGGTGTCCGGGTACTTCGCGGCGAACTTTCGTAGGCCATTATTCTTAAGCTCGTCGTTGTAAACCGTGATGTTGTCGAAAAACACGATTTTAGGGGCTTGGCGCTTCGCCAGCTTGGCGCTCACCGTTTCAAGTTCCGTATAGTCCACAAACTTGATTTTGCTGTTAGAGGGGCTTATTTTGGCTCGTTTGGCATTCTTCTGAAATTCTGCTCCAGTGCCCTCCTCAGCACTGATGTAAAGAACTTCGCCGTAGCCGGTTAGATAATCGGCAAGCTTGAGTGCAAAGAATGTCTTGCCATTCTTTTCGTTGCCGTAGATAATCCAAATCCCGCCACGCTCCGGATGTCCTAAAATCTCGCCCCACTGTCCTGTAAACTCGAATAGTTTGAATGTCTTTTCAAACAATCGCTTTGCTGTAATTGCTCTCGCCATATCTATGCTCCAAGCTTAATTAGTGTGTCCAGGTGGCGCAGGCGCTTTTCCTTGCCGACGCATTGATTTACCAGCGTGCGAACCTTGCTCTTGTCTTTCACGTTGCCCTCAG
>CBDUBP010000332.1:0-2444 GCA_965365415.1 uncultured bacterium
AAACATATTTCGCTGATTAACCTTGATTTAACCTAAGCAGATTTTTAAATTTTGGATTTTAGATTATAGATTTTAAATTTTAATTTTCGGGCCTTAAATTAAACACACATCATGCAGACGAACGACAATGCCATTAATTATATCGAATCACTTCCCGACGATCGCAAACAGGCCATCTCCAAACTCAGAAAATTGATCCTGGAAAATCTGCCCGAGGGCTTCAGCGAAATTTTCAGCTCGGGAATGCTGAATTACGTTGTGCCGCATTCATTATATCCTGCGGGCTATCATTGCAACCCTAAGCAGGCGCTGCCATTTTTGTCGCTGGCATCACAAAAGAACTTCATCGCCTTATACCATATGGGTATTTATGGTGACCCGGAATTGCTCGAATGGTTTACATCCGAGTTTCCGAAGCATTCGAAGAAGAAACTTGATATGGGCAAAAGCTGCATCCGTTTCAAAAAAGTTGAGGACATTCCATATGACCTGATCGCCGAATTGTGCCGCAAGGTCAGCGTCGCAAACTGGATTTCAACATATGAAGGCCATTTAAGAAAGTAGCATGTAGAAATTATGCAAACTTTGTGTATAATCATGTAAGCGCTTTGGCAGTTGGTTTTGGCAATTTTGTAAGCCGACCAAAATTATTGCAACATGGCTAATTCAACGAACCCTTTTAAAACTGCTTTTTCAAAGCTGGCAATTCAGGTAAAGATCATGCTTTGGAAAATCAAATATGTATCCGCGGATATGATCAGGAATTAATTCTGCCGAAATTTTTTTTTTGAGTGCCCTTCGTTTTCACTTGGCGAAGGGCATTTTTATTTGATGCCTTCGCGTTTGAGCACAATATCTAGATTGACGGTGAATCCCGCCTTTGTTCCCGAAGCCGCAGCCAGAGATATCGCCCGCTGCTGCGCCGTACAGTCGCCGGCTGCATAAACGCCTTCAATGCTTGTGCGCTGCTCATCGTCGACATCGATATGATTGTGAGAAGATATTTTACAGCCTAATTGCTCGGCAAGATCGCTCTGCTGTTCGAACGGAATAGAGGCATAGACAACACCGATATCAAAGGTTGTCCCATCCTTAAACCTCACGCCCTGGAGATTTCCGTTATTGTGAATGAATTGTTCGACTTCCTTTTCGTTGACTTTTATGCCTCTTTCTTCGAGCTGTGCGGCTTCTTCAAAACGCAGTTCCGATATGCCGTCTGTCAGGATCGTGATGTCGCTTGTCCAGTTGTTGATCAGGATTCCCAAATGATACGCCGCTTCACCGTTTGCGAAGATGGCGGTTGGCCGGTTGCGGACTTCGTAACCATGGCAATACGGGCAATGTAGTACGGATATTCCCCAGCATTCCGCAAAGCCTCGGACATCGGGCATCTTGTCTTTTAAACCCGTACACAAAACGAGTTTGTCCGCACGATATCGATTCCCGTTTTCAGTTTCAATATAGAAGTGGTCGTTCTCACATTTTGCGGTCACCGCGTGATCGTCAACGAATGTGACGTTCGGATATTTTAAAACCTGTTCTTTGGCGGTGGCAAGAATGTCGATTGGCGAATTGCCATCCTGAGTAATGAAATTATGCGATTGCGGCGTCTGAATATTACAGGGCTCGCAGCTGTCGATCACCAGCACGTTTCGAAGCGAACGCCCGAGCGTCATCGCGGCTGATAATCCCGCAGCACTGCCGCCGATAATGATGACGTCAAAATTAGAATCGACCATAGACATTTTATTGATGCAATTCTAAATTACGAAAATACCCCGGTGGACAGTCGGGGCATTCGTTAAATATGTCGTAAATCTGGTCAGATGTTCAGCAGGAAAGTCTCTTTGTTCAATCCCGAGTTATGGAACTGGAAGTTCATGTTCACCACGTCGCCCAGCACTTTTTTAAGCTTGCCGAAATTGTTCGGCTTCTTGATATAAATATTTGCGCCGTAGATAAACGTATCCTCGATATCCTTGTCTGTCGACGAGGTCGAATAGATCGCGATCGAAAGATCGTTGTATTTTGAATGCTCCCTGATTTCGCGCAGGCATTCAACACCCGATTTATACGGCATGTTCAAATCGAGAAAAAGGATATCAGGCATCTTTTCCTGACTGTCCAGATACTCCAAAAGATTTCGGCCATCTTCGAGAAGCGTAAGGTTCGTATTTATCTTTAGTTCGCTCAAAGCATCGGCAAACGTACTGCGGTCGTCCGCATCATCATCTACAAGCAATATCTCGATAGTAGCTTTATTCGTATTCATTTTGTTTGGGTGGAAATATGGGTAAATATAGTAATTCTAATTAAAAGTATCAATAACGGCAAACTTTTAAAATCTTCACAAAATTGCAGTTATACGGGTACATAAACGTGGAATTCGGAACCTTCCCCGGGCACTGATTCCGCTTTAATAAAACCGTTGTGGTTCTGTATGA
>CBDUBP010000333.1:0-2441 GCA_965365415.1 uncultured bacterium
GCTCGTCGGTACGCCAGCTGTGAGGATAACTGTGAACGTATTTCTCGACTTTCCAGGCTTTGTTTTCTTCTTTCAGCCGGATCGCAATCTCGACATCGACGGAACGTTCAGGCGCCTGTCCGGCATCGTAATATTCGTTCTTTACATATTTTCCGGCGAGTTCGCCCATGTGGGACGTAAATCTTCCCTGAAGATCGACGAGTGGCACCGGGTTCCCGTTATCGTCCAGAACCAGCATCGGCGGAACTTCGGGTGAAGCTTCCTTGGCAACTTTCGCGTCATCAGCGCCAAAGGTTGGCGCGGTGTGCACGATTCCGGTTCCGTCCTCAGTCGTTACGAAATCTCCTGAAATCACACGAAATGCATTTCCGGGATTCTGATATGGAAGTGCATATGGCAGAAGCTGTTCGTAGCGGATATCGACAAGAGCATTTCCTTTTGCGTCAGTCAGGATCTTATATGGGATCGACTTTGAACCTTCAGTGAAATTCGTAAAATCAGCGTCGTCATCGCTGAGAAAATAACCTTTGCCAAACTGCTTTCCGACAAGATTCTTAGCCAGAATCACATTTACCGGTTTAAAGGTGTATTGATTGAAAGTCCGAACCAAAACATAATCGATCTTCGGTCCGACTGTCAGCGCGGTATTTGACGGCAATGTCCACGGAGTCGTGGTCCATGCAAGAAAATGAATCTCGCCGAACTCTTTTAAAAACCCAGGAAGCGACTCACTTCTGGCTTTGAACTGCGCAACAACGGTCGTGTCGGTGACGTCGCGATAAGATCCCGGCTGATTGACTTCATGCGAACTCAGTCCGGTTCCCGCTTTTGGCGAATATGGCTGGATCGTATAACCTTTGTACATCAGGCCTTTGTCGTATATCTGTTTGAGAAGCCACCAAACCGACTCAATGTATTTGGATTTATAGGTGATATAAGGATCGTTCATGTCGACCCAATAGCCCATTTTTTCTGTCAGATCGTTCCATACGTCGGTGTAACGCATGACGGTCCTCCGGCAAGCTTCGTTGTATTCATCGATCGAGATCTTGGTTCCGATATCTTCTTTGGTGATTCCGAGTTCTTTCTCGGTGCCAAGTTCGACGGGAAGACCATGTGTATCCCAGCCTGCTTTTCGTTTTACCTGAAAGCCTTTTTGAGTTTTATATCGGCAGAAGATGTCCTTGATCGCACGAGCCATCACGTGATGAATTCCCGGAAGGCCATTTGCCGACGGCGGGCCCTCGAAAAACACGAACGGCTGCTTTCCTTCTCGCGTCGTAACGCTTTGTTCGAAAATGTTGTTGTCTTTCCAGAATAGAAGGATTTCATCGGCAACTGCCGGCAGATCCAGTCCTTTGTATTCCGTGAATTTTTTGTCCATTTTGACCTCTTTTTTTCGCGGATGCGAAAGTACGGATTTTTTCAGGAAGTTTGCTGATAACTGCGTGTTAATCGGTTAGGAGAAGACTTCACGCAGGACTTCGACCGACTTCGGCCGTTTGAAACCTTCGAGGTGCAATTGGTAATAATCGAGTAGAATTCTTAATAATACCTGTCGTTCCGCCGAATTAAAAATTTTCTGGCTCCCGCCGAATTTGACGGAAAGAAGTTTTTTGAAAAGCTGCGTTTCATTTGTGGTAAGGCAGTTCTCATTGCAGATATCCGTAAACTTTCCGTCCTGCATGTCGAAATGCTCGGCGTCTATTTCTGAAATCCCGGGGTAAAATCCGAGGAATTTCGTGATCTCGATGAGCAGGATCAAATGGAAATTGGCAGTTTCGTCATGCGTGTCGAGCCAATGCAATGCGGTTTCAAGAAACGAGAACAGATTTTCATTGGTTTCCTCTTCGCGAATGCTGTGGTGGAGCATTTCGGAAACGAACATTGCAATCGTGCTTTTTACGATATCGGTACTGATGGTTTGGAATGGCGACGAAAGCCTGATTTCCTTAATGGTCTCGAGTGTGCCCTTGTTTTTATGGTTTGCCTCGATCTCAAGGATCGACAATGGCTGGAAATAGGAAATCTTTCGATTCTTGCCCGAGAACGCGCTGTGGATGAAATACGATTTCAGGCCTGATGCCTGCGTAAAACATTTGACAATGAGGCTTTTTTCCTGGTATCGCAATGTGCTGATGACTATTGCCTTGGTTTTTACCAGCATGGTGTTTTGTTAACGGACGATCATGACTTTCTTCACCTTGGTCTCCTCGCCGCTTTCGGTCGATATGAAAATCATATAAACCCCCGATGCGACGCGGTATTTGCCAAATGCTTTGGTATCCCATTCGATCGTTCCACCCTCGGCAACCTGCTCGTAAACGAGATTACCTTCGATGTCGGCAATCTTTACGTTTGCCTTATCAGTGAGTCCGCTGATTTTTACAGTTCCGTGGAATTCAGGCCTGACCGGGTTTGGATAAACGAATACTTTTCCC
>CBDUBP010000334.1:0-2422 GCA_965365415.1 uncultured bacterium
TCACGAAGCGAGTTCGGAAGTTCGTCCATGTACTTTTCGGAGATCATGATCGGCTCATCTTTTTTACCATTCAGAACATATTCAACCGAATATATCTTTCCGATAAAAAGCGTGACAACAATGTAAATGATCGATGAGATAAAAATGGCGAGCCAAAACCTGCTTAAAACCATGGAAGGGATTTTCGGTAAAAATAGTTATTTGAGTAGCAGCTACAAAGTGAGAAAGGCACAAATAAGCGCCACAGATCCAAAGTGACAAAGATCCAAAGCTTTTGGAACAGCAAAGGCACTTAGGCGCAAATTTTATCCTGCAAGCTGACTATTATTAATTTGTGTCTCGACCCGTTCCGCTTTGGCGCTTTGGATCTTTGGCGCTTCAAGCTTCTCAAACATGAATAATCTCGTCATCCACCAGCAAGTCTTCCCTTCGCATCCTTAAAAAAACCTGCGCGACCGCGATCACATCCTTTTCGCAGTAGGTGACGATGCGGTCGATATCCTTTTCAACATAATAAACATGCGCGACCTGACTTCCGTCAATATCTCCTTTTGGCGACGGGATGCCTAACACTTTCGTCAGCAGCTTTAAGGATGTGAAATGCTTGTAATCGCCGAACTTCCACAGTTCAAGAGTATCGAGATGCGGAACTTCCCATGGCTTCTTCCCGAACAAATTCAGCTTCGGGCAGATAGGGATCTCATTGATGATCATCCGTCTCGCGATAAATGGAAAGTCAAATTCCTTCGCGTTGTGTCCGCACAACAAGTGCTGCGGCTGGCAAAAATGATTGTTCATCAGATTATTGAAGTCCTGAAGGATTTTCTTCTCGTCACCGATAAAAGACGTCACGCGGAAAGTCCTGATGTCTCCTTTTGTCGTAAAATATCCTGCGGAAAGGCAGACGATCTTTCCGAATTCGGCCCAGATGCCGCCACGTTCGTAAAATTCTTCCGGCGAATATTCATCGCGGCGCTGATACTGGGTCTTTGTTTCCCAAAGTAATTTCATCTCCTCGTCGAGGTGGTCATAGCTTTCCATTTCGGGAACGGTCTCGATGTCGAGGAACAGGATGTGGTCGAGTTTGATTTTTTCTATCATGGCGTATAATTTAGAGTTGATTCGTGTATGTGAGGATTCGGTTTATTTGACTTAGAAGCCGGAAAGTTTGAGGGCTTCGTCGATGTATGTGTAGAAGTCGTCGCTGTGCGGATCACCTGTTGTGCTGCGAATATGTTTGTGCCCGAGCCTGACGATGACCAAATCGTCTTGCGGAATTACGATCGTAAACTGGCCGAGGTGGCCGCGCATGTAATAGCCGGATTTGCCCTTGTGCTCAAAAAGCCACCATCCGTAACCGTATTGTGGTGAATCAGGAAATTTCGGTACAATTGATTTTGCTACGAACGCGCTGTCGAGGATCCGCTTTCCATTCCATTTACCGAAATCCATATACAGTTTGCCAAATCTTGCAAAATCCCGCGCGCCCGATGCAATACAGCAAAATGCTTTGACAATCCCTCCATCACGGTCGGTTTGCCACAAGGCCGGATTGTCCGCACCCATCGGTTTCCAAAAACTGTCTGATACATAGTCGGCAAGGCTTTTTCCTGTCGCCTTTTCGACAACCATCGCAAGAAGCTGCGTATTCCCGCTCAAATATTTGAAACTCTGGCCCGGCGTCTCCGTGACTTTCAGATTCAGGATCGCCTTATCGAGATGGTCATCGAAATAGGCACGGGTCGTTATGGAAAACGGACTGTAATAATTTTCATCCCAGTTTAGTCCGGACGACATCGAAGACAAATCCCCGACGGTCATTTTTCCGGCGGCACCCTTCTTAAATTCAGGAAAGAAATCTGAAACAGGCTGCTCGAGGCTTTTGACCTTTCCTTCCATGATCGCCTTTCCGAGCGCCGCGGAAACGATGCTTTTGGCCATGGAAAACGAATTTGATTTTGAGCTGACATCGTATCCGTCAAAATACGATTCATGTAGAATGCTGTCATTCCTGATCACTAAAAACGCAACCGTACCGGTCTTGTCGTGGAGGTTTTGAAGATTTGCAGATGCCTTTTCTTTATTATACTGTTTTGAGATCGGCCATGGCTGCAGCGTTCCGTTTTGGATCACACGATTATTGAAATATTTATAATCGTCGAGAAAGGCTGTGACATGTCCGTTGAAATAAATCGTCCTGACGGCCTTAAACAGATATTCAACATCGAAAACATACGCAAGCACAACGATAAACGCAATGATGCCTGCAAACCACAAAAAGACCTTTCTAAATATTGTCATTGCCTCAGACTTGAAACGAATTTAGTAAATAAGAAATATGATGATTACGGTTTAAGATTTTTTTTCCTAAACGAACAAGGATTGCTGACTACTCGGATTTTCATGCTCGAGCAGCCATTTT
>CBDUBP010000335.1:0-2420 GCA_965365415.1 uncultured bacterium
CGAATGGATGTTTCAAGCATACGCATGATTTTAAAACAGATGGAAGTTACTATAAAATAAAAAGCCCGGAATAACCGGGCTGTAAAATTATATCAATTTTAATTATTGATTAAGAACGCTTCTCGAGATCACAATTTTCTGGATTTCGGAAGTTCCCTCGTAAATCTGTGTAATTTTCGCGTCGCGCATCAATCGTTCGACATGATACTCTTTTACGTATCCGTTGCCGCCATGAATCTGGACCGCTTCAATCGTAGTGTCCATCGCGGTTTGTGAGGCAAACAGTTTTGCCATCGCGCCGCTTAGGTCGTAACTGCGTCCTTCATCTTTGTCGCGTGCCGCTTTCAGACACAGCAAACGTGATGCTTCAATACTTACTGCCATATCGGCCAGTTTAAATGCGATCGCCTGATGTTGTGATATTTCCTTACCGAATGCTTTTCTTTCCTTGGAATATTTCAGCGCCATTTCATACGCACCCGATGCAATTCCGAGTGCCTGAGATGCGATCCCGATCCGTCCGCCCGACAATGTCTTCATCGCGAATTTGAATCCGAATCCATCTTCACCAATGCGGTTTTCTTTTGGAACTTTTACATCATTAAACATCAGTGAATGCGTGTCAGAACCTCTGATACCGAGCTTTTGCTCTTTCGGCCCAATTTCAAATCCGGGCATTCCTTTCTCAACGATCAGCGCGTTGATGCCTTTATGCTTTTTGTCGACGTCCGTCTGTGCGATGACAAGGTAAACCGAAGCCGTTCCGCCGTTTGTGATCCAGTTCTTGGTTCCGTTCAAAAGATAATGGTCGCCTTTGTCGATCGCTGTCGTTTTTTGCGAAGTAGCATCACTTCCCGCTTCCGGTTCAGAAAGGCAAAACGCACCGATGATTTCGCCGGACGCCAATCTTGGAAGATATTTCTGCTTTTGCTCTTCAGTCCCATATGCCTGCAAACCCCAGCAAACCAATGAATTGTTGACCGACATCACCACCGAAGCCGAAGCATCGATCTTCGAGATTTCCTCCATCGCCAGAACATATGAAACGGTATCAAGTCCGCTGCCGCCATATTTCGGGTCGACCATCATTCCCATAAATCCAAGCTCGCCCATTTTCCTGATCTGTTCAGCCGGAAAGCTCTGTTTCTCATCGCGTTCGATGACGCCGGGAAGCAGTTCATTCTGCGCAAAATCCCGCGCTGCCTGCTGGATCATCAAATGTTCTTCGGTAAGATTAAAATCCATATTTAACTATTGAAAAGTGTTGTTTAAAAAAGTGCGCTAATATAATTTTAAAAGTTGAGATTTCTGGTTTTTGCGCCTTATTTTTGGCTGATGAACACCAAAAGCTACAACGTTGTAGGCGTGATGTCGGGGACTTCGCTTGACGGGATCGACATGGCGCATGTGACCTTTACCGAAACCGATGACCAATGGGAATTTGAGATTCACGAAGCCGAAACCGTCCGCTATCCCGAAAGCCTTTTGAAGTCGCTTAAAAATGCGATCGTACTTCCGCCTGCCGAACTTTCAAAACTCGATCTCGACTACACACTTTTCCTGTCAAAAACGATTTGCGAATTCATCGTCGAAAATAATATTACCGATCTCGACGCGGTTTGTTCGCATGGCCACACGGTCATTCACCGTCCCCAAGACGGCCTCACGCTGCAGATAGGAAACCTTCCTGAAATAAAAACGCACCTAAAACAAACCGTGGTCTGCGATTTTCGCGTGCAGGACGTAAAGCTCGGCGGACAAGGCGCTCCACTGGTTCCGATCGGCGACCGGATCTTGTTTGCAGAATATAAATATTGCCTGAATCTCGGCGGTTTTTCCAATGTGTCATTCGATGATGGCGGCAAAAGGATCGCATTCGACATTTCACCCGTCAACACTGTTTTGAATCATTATGCAAACCTTCTCGGGCTCGATTACGACGATGGCGGAAGCATCGCTCAGATGGGACGGCTCAATGAAGATCTTTATGATGACTTGAACGGAAATAAATATTATAAGAAGCCATACCCTAAATCACTCGGACTCGAATTCGTGCTTTCGGAAATGATACCGTTAATCGATTCATACGACATCCCGATTGAGGACATCCTCCACACTTTTTGCCGTCACATTGCAGCTCAAATTGCGCGTGCCTTGCCCGAAAAATCCGGAAAACTGCTGATCACCGGCGGCGGCGCATACAATGTCTTCCTGATCGAATGCATCGCAGCCGAATTACCAAAAATGGAAATCGTCATTCCTCATTCAAAGATCCTTGAATATAAAGAAGCGCTGATATTTGGCTTACTGGGTGTTCTAAAACTCCGCGAGGAAATTAATGTGCTTTCCAGCGTCACCGGAGCGATCCGCGATCATAGTTCGGGTGTAATATTCAGATGATCATTGCACAATGAATTGCA
>CBDUBP010000336.1:0-2401 GCA_965365415.1 uncultured bacterium
CAATTTTTTGCCTGGCAGTCTTTGCGGGACTGGCAGTATCGTGCGATGAGGATGACATTAGGGAAGCCGTTGGGATCGACGATGAACTGAGCCTCATGCGAACCACGGCGATGATATTCTACGCAAACGAAGCTGATTTCTCCAGCGCGTATGAGGTCATATCCGACAATGCGAGCCTGCGGACTGCAGGTCCAATTGCCGCTCCGGCTGCAATTTGCGGATCCGTAACCTTGCAGACAACCGGGGGCGGATACCCGAAAATCTTTACTGTTGATTATGGAACAGGATGTACCGACAATAGCGGCGTGACACGAAGCGGTATGCTGACCGTTACGTTGACCGGCGCATTGTTTCAAAACGGCAGCCAGATGATAATTTCGCGGAACAACTACTTCATTGACGGATACAAGGTTGAGGGAACGGTAACGCATACAAACAATTCTCCGACGTTCTTTAATCCGCAATGGGAAATCTCGATTCCCGACGGGCAGATCACCGACCCGGAAGGATCGGTATTCACACATCACGGAACAAGGACTTTGCGCCAAACCGGCGGATTTGATTCCGAAGTACTGCTCGATAACGTATTCCAGATCACCACGGGCACGCATACCGTTACTGACGAGGATGGAAGCAGCGTTGTTGCAGTTATTACTTCGCCGATGGTCAAGAATTACAACTGTGATTTTATTTCCAAAGGTTCCATGAATCTGCAGGGCAGCTGGCTTGACGGAGATCTTGACTTCGGAACAGGCGCCTGCGATGACGATGCATTGTATACGCATGAGCCCACCGGCGAAACGTACCCCGTAGATTTAAATCATTAACCAAGAGGCTTCGGCCTCTTTTTTATTTAGGTGGTTTCAGCGGCGCCTTTATTATATTTGCTATCCAAAAAACACAAACCTTGGACAAAAGCGCCAGACTAAATATTTTCAACGATCCTATTTACGGATTCATTTCCCTGCCGAATTCATTGATTTATGATTTGGTACGGCATGCATGGTTCCAGCGCTTGCGGCGCATCTCACAGATGGGATTGTCATATCTTGTTTTTCCCGGTGCCAATCATACAAGGTTCCATCACGCGCTTGGATGCCTGCATCTCATGCAGCGCGCGGTGGAGGTTCTGAAGTCAAAAGGCGTTTCGATCAGTGATGAAGAAGAGAATGCCCTATATATTGCAATCCTGCTTCACGATGTCGGGCACGGACCTTTTTCGCATGCCATGGAACACTCGATCGTTGAGAAAGTAGGACACGAAAATGTCTCCCTTAAATTCATGGAAAGCCTGAATCAGGAATTCGATGGAAAGCTGTCGATGGCGATCAGGATCTTTCGTGGCGATTATCACCGGCTTTTCATGCTGCAATTGATCTCGAGCCAACTGGACATGGATCGAATGGATTACCTCAAACGGGATAGCTTTTTTACGGGTGTCGCCGAAGGCAATATTAATTCCGACCGGCTTTTGCAGATGCTGAACGTCGTCGACGATGTTCTTGTCATCGAGGAAAAAGGAATCTATTCGGTCGAGAAATTCCTGATGGCAAGACGGCTCATGTATTGGCAGGCATATCTTCATAAAACAAGCCTGGTTGCCGAACTGATGCTGATGAAAGCACTAAAAAGGGCAAAGGAACTTCCGGTCACGCCGACCGCAAGCAAACCGCTGCAATATTTTCTGGAAAACCGCATAAACTCTGATACGTTTGATCATGAAACGCTGAAGATGTTTGCAAAACTTGACGATTTCGATATCATCAGTGCGCTCAAATCCTGGATCGATTGTGATGATGAAGTCCTTAGTTCGTTAAGCCGGCGTATCATCAATCGGGATCTGCTAAAGATCAGATTCGGAACCGAGAAATTCACAAAAGAAGAGGTCGCGGCACTGATCGATCGTTTCGCCGGACAAAACAATATCAGCAAAGAAGTGGCAGCTTACTTCATTTTTAAGGGTAAAATCAAAAATGAAGCGTACAGCAAACACCTTGAGCCCATCCGGATACTGAAGAAAGATGGAAGCATAGAAGATGTTACGGAAGCATCAGACCAGACTGCTCTTAAGGCACTCTCAAAAGCTGTTACCAAATATTACATCTGCTTTCCAAAACAACTTGCAGATAACTGATAAATAAACCGTTTTTTCCTATTTTTGCCCGAATGAACTTTACAGCAGCACAAATAGCAGACATCCTTGGCGGCGAAGTTGTCGGAAATCCTGAAATTCAGGTTTCGCGGCTTTCGAAGATCGAGGAGGGAACCGAGGGCTCGCTGACATTCCTATCAAATCCGAAGTATAACAATTACCTCTATTCGACAAAGGCAAGCATCACTATAGTTAATGCGGCCTTTGCTCCTGAAAATGATTATTCTACAACATTGATTAAAGTAGAGG
>CBDUBP010000337.1:0-2321 GCA_965365415.1 uncultured bacterium
CTTTGTTGACTTTGTAGTTGACGACTTTGGCCGCAAGCCTGATCGAGTTGATGATCCGTGAAAGTTCGCCTGAGGAATATTTGAATTCCTGCTGCTTTTCGATGATGAATTCGCCAAGTGTCTTGTTGCGTTCTTCCATTGCGATAACGTTGTAGTTTTGGCGGCAAATATCGATTATTTTGAGCATTATCCGAAGATGGAATGTGGATTTGTATATTTGTTTTTTTATCAGCGCATCATGCCAACCGAATCATCCTAGCCCCGATGGAAGCGGCATCCTTTTGCGTGCGCAGCGACGCAAAAGATACAGCGAACAGCGGGAAAAAGCTCCTGACATGAAAATAAGAACAGCCACACAAGATGATATGCCTGCGGTTCATGAACTGATCCGCGAACTGGCGATTTTTGAAAAAGAGCCGGATGCAGTCGTCATTTCGGTGGATGACCTTGTGCGCGACGGTTTTGGCGATGACCCGCTTTTCTATGTTTTTGTTTGCGAAATCGATGACAAGATCCAAGGCATGGCGTTCTATTATTGCCGTTACTCGACTTGGAAAGGGAAAACGATCCATCTTGAAGACCTGATCGTCCGACAGGAGATGCGCGGAAAAGGAATCGGCCTTGCGCTGTATACCGAAATTTTAAAAGAAGCAAAAAAACAGCGCGTCCGCCGTGTCGAGTGGAATGTCCTCGATTGGAACATTGATGCGATCAGGTTTTACGAAAGATCTGGCGCGAAAATTTTAGATGACTGGAAAGTGGTGCAGATATCGGAAGCAGATGTTGATGAGTTTCTTAAGAACGGTTGATTTAAGGGATTTGTTGATTTGTTGATTTAGCTTCGCTCGGTTCGCCCTTTGGGCTCGGGTGTTTATTTGCGGCGCTACAATTTAAAATTCAGAATTCATAATTTAAAATTTAAAATTACTCCCATGAGGGTTTTCAAATTCGGCGGCGCATCCGTAAAAGACGCGGCAGGCATAAGGAATTTATATGATGTGCTGTTAAAAACGGGTTATGAGGACGTGCTGCTCGTGGTTTCGGCCATGGGAAAGACGACCAATGCGCTTGAAGCGGTCGTCAATAACTATTTTCGAAAATCGGCATCGCTTCACGCGTCGGTTCAGGAAGTCCGCAAGTACCACAATGAGATCCTGCTTGATCTTTTTGACGAGAGGCATTCGGTTTTCCAGGAAATAGGGAAACATTACGGCGATATCGACACGTTCCTGAAAAACAACAAATCGCCAAACTTCAATTTTGTTTACGACCAGATCGTCGGTTTCGGCGAACTGATGTCGACCACCATCATTGCTCATTTTCTCGAACTTCAGGGGATAAAGACGAACTGGATCGATGTGCGGAACGTGATCAAAACCGACAACAATTACCGCGATGCCAATGTCGACTGGGATCAGACGCAAAAACTGATATCAAAAAACGTCAAAAAGAAATCGGTGAATGTCACGCAGGGTTTTCTTGGCTCTGACGAAAACAATTTTACGACAACCCTTGGCCGTGAAGGGTCCGATTATACCGCTGCCATTTTTGCGTACTGCCTGAACGCCGAAAATGTGACGATCTGGAAAGATGTTCCAGGTGTGATGAATGCGGATCCGCGATATTTTGACAATGCGCAACTGCTGACACAGATATCTTACCGTGAAGCGATCGAACTTGCATTTTACGGCGCGAGTGTGATCCACCCAAAAACGCTGCAGCCCTTGCAGAAAAAGGAGATTCCGCTGTTCGTAAAATCGTTTGTCAACCCGACACTCCCGGGAACTAGTGTGAGCAAAGGCATAGATCTTGAGCCGGCGCTGCCGTGTTTCATCGTTAAGCGAAACCAGCTTTTGATCTCGATTTCGTCGATCGATTTCTCCTTTATCATGGAGGAGCATATCAGTGAGATTTTCGCGCTTCTGCACAAATTCAGGATGAAAGTTCATCTGATACAGAATAGCGCGATCAGTTTTTCGATATGTGCGGATGACAAATTCGGCAACTTTCAGGCACTCAAGGCACTGCTCTCCGGAAGGTTCAAAATCATGTACAACGAGAATGTGTCGCTTTATACCATCAGGCATTTCGATGATTCGGCCGCCAGGATCGTTGAGAAAAACAAAACGGTTCTGCTGAAACAGATCAGCCGTGAAACGATGCAGATCGTAACCCGCGAGGCCTGAGAATTATATTGACTTTCAGCGACTGAGAATTCTGTAGCATAATCAAGAATTCTTTATTATTTTGTTTTTTAAATTAACTATTTATTGTTAGATTTGGGGCCTTACGAATTATTTATCAACCACTTAAACCACAAC
>CBDUBP010000338.1:0-2313 GCA_965365415.1 uncultured bacterium
GTTGGATTCGAATTCGACAGCGCGCAGATATGTTTCAGGAATTTGCCTTTGCCTTCTTTCGTGTGCAGATTCAACTGGCGCTTCTTATCATAAAAACTCGACTCGTCATTGTGCGCGAGCAGGTTTTTAATCAAAAGGCGTTTGTTGATCATTGATTTTCTTTTAGGAGCTATTACCGTTTTCCGCTATTTCTTTTTCTCTCCCGATAGTTATCGGGATCGCAAAGGATGCCGCTTTCCCGATAGCTATCGGGAGGGCCAGGGTTCGCTCTCTATATCGCGATTCACGATAGTCGATGAAGCTTGTGCTGTCGGCATCACAACCAAGTCGGCAATATTGATATGATACGGCCTGGAAACTACAAATAAAATGATGTCGGCAATGTCCTCGGGCCTTAACGGGCTGAATCCTTTATAAACATTTGCCGCACGGTCGCGGTCACCTTTAAAACGGACATCCGAAAATTCCGTTTCCACCATTCCGGGATGGATCGCGCCAACCCGAATTCCATATTGGTTGAGGTCAATTCGCATTCCCGCATTGAGCGCATCAACGGCATGCTTGGTCGCACAATACACGTTTCCATTTGGATAAACCTCTTTCGCAGCCGTCGACCCGATGTTGATGATATGCCCGCTACGCCGTTCAATCATTTCGGGAATAACTGCTTTCGAAACATACAGCAAACCCTTGATGTTAATGTCGATCATCGCATCCCAGTCATCAACATCGCCATTATCGATAGGGTCCAAACCATGCGCATTTCCGGCATTATTGACCAATATATCGATCTGCGTGAAATTTTGAGGAAGCGACGCAATCGCACTTTCGACATCATTCCGGTTCCTGATATCAAATGCCAATGGGAAAACATCCGTTATGCCTTCCAACTCAGATCTCAATTCGTCGAGGCGGTCTTTTCGTCTCCCGCAAATAATCAATGAATATCCGTTTTTACCCAGCAATCTGGCGGTTGCCCTTCCGATTCCGCTCGTCGCACCCGTAATCAAAACTATTTTGCTCATTCTAACTATCTAATAATCTAACAATCTAACGTCTAACAATCTAACTTCACGGAACTTTCACCCCGCGGCTTTCGGCCCACAACACAAACCAGTCCTCGGTCGTCATTTGGATCTCGGCAGCTTTTGGGATCTGGGCAATTCTTTCCCGACTGACAGTCCCGAAAACCGGCCTGATCCCTGCCGGATGTTTCATGATCCACGCGAGAAGTAAAACGTCGGCAGGCACATCGTATTTTATCATCATTTCGACAAGTGCTTTTTTTATTCTCGCCGATTGCTCATTCTCTTCCCGGAAAACATTTCCAAGCGGATTCCAGGCCATCGGCATAATGTCATGCAGCATCATATGGTCGAGCGCACCGTTGGTCATCGCGTCCGGATGGGTCAGCGAAAATTGTATTTGATTGGCCGACATTGGAACTTTATTTCTAATCAGATCAATTTGACTGTTGGTAAAATTCGAAACGCCAAAATCAACAATTTTTCCTGCTTTCATGAGCGTTTCGACAGCTTTTGAAATTTCGCCCGGATCCATCAGTGGACTCGGCCTGTGAAGCAGCAACATGTCGAGGTAGTCGGTTTTAAGGTTTTGCAGCGAATTGTTGACGGACTCGACGATGTAATCAGATGTATATTCGTAATACTTCACGCGAAGCTTCCGTTTTTCTGATGGATACTGAATCCCGCACTTTGAGATCAGCCTTACCGAATCGCGCTGAATTCCCGACAACTGAAGCCCTTCGCCAAAAGTTTCTTCGGTCGTATATCCGCCATAAATATCCGCATGGTCAAACGAGTTGATGCCGTGGTCAAGGCAGAAGTTGATCATGTCCGACATCTCGTGCGGATTGAGGTTTTTCCCCCATGTTCCCCACGTCATCGTACCGGCTATGACCGGCGAAAAGACTGATTCCAATTTGCTGATTTTAGAATTTCTAAAAATATTAAAAGTAAATCATAAATCATCCTTAACGATGCCCGTCCTTTCTAAGTTTTAACTGATTGTTAACAAGCTAGGCACGAATAAATTTTCAATTTGCACCCGTCTTAAAATCACAAGTGAAAACGTTCAAATTCAGATTATGGAAGAAACGGCTTCCGGACTAGATATCCGGGCAATAAATGAAAAGATAGAGCGGGAAAGCGCCTTCATCGACCTGCTGATGATGGAGATGAATAAAGTCATTGTCGGCCAGAAACATATGACTGAGCGCCTGCTCATCGGACTGCTCGGCCAGGGGCACATCCTTCTTGAAGGCGTTCCCGGCCTGGCGAAAACCCTTGCCAT
>CBDUBP010000339.1:0-2306 GCA_965365415.1 uncultured bacterium
AAAAGATCACCGTGGGTTTTTCAAGCGTTGATGAACTCAGTTTCTCGCCATTGGTTCCGATCAATGCAACTTCAGGCAGGGCATTTCCATCTTTTAACGAACGAATTGCCGCCGCCATCTTATAGATCTCGTTTTTCTGCGTTTTATCGGTCGAATACTTGTGATAGGTCTCAAAAAATGCCTGGTTGTTTACCATGTTCTGATCTTCCATCAAATAGGTAAAGGCAATATTGTTGAGAATCGTATTCTTGATATCCGGATTTTTCAACAGCGTATCGGCGATCCGCATTTTACTCGTATTCGAATTTAATGCGATCTGTTCCTCGCTGCCCTGGTCATTCTTATGTTTTAATGCCGCAACATTGTTCAGCATATGCGAAATATACTTGACGAATGGCGAATAGTAAGCAAGCTTTTCATTGTTGAAATTAACCTGCTTTCGAAAATCATAGTAGTCTGTTGGAAGTTTTGCCGACAGATCGTTGCCTGTGCGGATCTTGTGGATTACCGGGTAGACTTCCATTTTTGAATAGTACGGAAGATCTACGCTCGCGCGGGCATAAAGGTCGAACTCCTCGCTCCATTTGATATCTTCCTTTTTTGCCTCGTAATATTTGACGTTGCGTTCGTAGGATTGTTTGACATTCGTCATGAATCGATCGACATCGTAATCAAAGACCGTAAACATTTTGTCGCGCTCACGCTCATTGCGCAGGTACATTTCCATCAGGAAATTGTTCTTGCGATCGCCGCGGCCCGTAAAAACAATCGATTCATCGAACTCGCGCGAATTGATAAGGACCAATAAGCTGTCATTCTTTTCAAAATAAACATATTGATACTCGGGCTCATGCCGAAAAGTGTACAGCCCCGGAGCAAGCGAATCATATTCGGCAAAAAATCGGTTGTTCTCATCAAGTTCCAGGCTGTCGATCACCGTATCGCCTTTGTACAAAACAACATGCCTGCTTTTTGGGTAAATGACTTCGCCACCAAAATATGCGGTGTAATTGCCGGCCTTAAATTGTTTGCCGCACGAACCCGTGAAAAGTGTGATGATGCTTAAAAACGAAAGGCAGATAAACGACTTTACGCTGTTCATTTACAATTGAATATCTGCAAATGTATCCACGCCCAAAAAATGTTGCTGTTAATTCATCGTTAAATTACCAATCCAAGTAAATTCGGGCATTGACGGTAACCTCAGAGTGGTTATTAATTAGTACTTTTGCCGCGATTTTAAATAGAAATATGCTTACAGTAAATAATTTATCAGTCCAGTTCGGAAAGCGGATTTTGTTCGACGAGGTGAACACCACTTTTTCCGATGGTAACATATACGGAGTCATTGGCGCGAATGGCGCTGGGAAATCAACATTTTTAAAGATTCTTTCGGGAGATTTCGATCCGACATCCGGACATGTTTTCCTTGAACCCGGAAAACGCATGTCGGTATTGAACCAAAACCACAACATGTTCGACGAATATACAGTTCTGGAAACTGTTGTGATGGGGAACAAGCAGCTTTATTCCGTGAAAAAAGAGATGGATGCTTTGTATCTCGATTACAATGACGCGAATGCCGACAGGATCGGTGAACTTCAGGTGCAATTTGAAGAGATGAACGGATGGAATGCCGATTCGGATGCCGCATCGCTTTTGTCGAATCTTGGGATCGGGGAGGAGTATCATTATACGCTGATGGCCGATCTGGACGCCAAGCTGAAAGTCCGCGTGCTTCTCGCGCAGGCATTGTTCGGAAACCCCGATGTGCTGATCATGGACGAACCTACAAACGACCTGGACTTCGAAACGATTGCGTGGCTGGAGAATTTCCTTGCGAATTATGAAAATACCGTGATCGTCGTATCACACGACCGTCACTTTTTGGACGCGGTTTGTACGCATATTTCCGATATCGACTTTGGAAAGATCAACCACTTTTCAGGAAACTATACTTTTTGGTACGAATCGAGCCAGCTGGCCGCAAAACAGCGTGCACAGCAGAACAAGAAAGCGGAGGAGAAAAAAGCCGAGCTTGAGGAATTTATCCGCAGGTTTTCTGCCAACGTAGCGAAATCAAAGCAGGCGACATCGCGTAAAAAGATGATCAGCAAACTGAACATTGCAGAGATCAAACCGTCAAGCCGCCGATATCCTGCGATTATTTTCGATCAGGAGCGCGAGGCAGGCGACCAGATTTTGAATGTCCAGAATTTAAGTGCATCGATCGAAGGCGAAACGCTTTTCAAAAACGTCGATCTCAATATGGCCAAAGGCGATAAGATCGTCCTTTTTTCGAAGGA
>CBDUBP010000340.1:0-2291 GCA_965365415.1 uncultured bacterium
AATAATCTTTTTCGGTGATGATTAAATGGTCGAGAACCTTAATATCGAGGCTTTCTCCCGCGGCTTTTATCTTTTTTGTGATCTGACGGTCGGCCTCGCTCGCAACCAAGGTTCCCGATGGATGATTGTGCGTCAGGATGATTCCGGTCGCGTTGTGTTCGAGCGCAATCTTGAATGCGAGGCGGATGTCGACAACGGTTCCGGTAATTCCGCCTTTGCTCAATTGTGTTTTGTGTACAATCTTGTTTGAATTGTTCAGATAGATCACCCAAAATTCCTCATGTGGAAGTTCGCCGATGATGGGCTGCATGATCTGGAACACCGATTGGCTCGAGGTGATTTTCGTGATCTCGGGAGCATCGGATTCGCGGCGGCGGCGGCCGAGTTCCATCGAGGCTGCGATGGTGATTGCTTTGGCCTCGCCTATTCCCCTGAATTCGGTCAGTTGCCGGATTGACATTTTGCCGAGTGCGTTTAGATTATTTCCTGCCGCTGATAAGATCCGTCGGCTTAATGCGACCGCAGATTCATTTCGGCTGCCGGAACCGATCAGAATCGCGATCAGTTCGGCGTCGCTGAGCGATGATTTTCCTTTTAACAATAGCTTTTCCCTCGGGCGGTCGTCCTCTGACCATTGGCGGATTGGGATCATCGTTGTTTCTGACATGGCATATAATTTTTTAAATGGCTGATAATTAATTGAAATCTGTTTGCGTTTGTAAGGAAAACCGCCAATCTAATGAAATCAATCGTACTCTTTATACTGTTTTTCCTCACGTCGGGAAACAATTTTTACCAGCGGCTTTCCGATGCCGCACTTGAGCTGACAAAAATCGACGTCGTTTATGAGCCGAAATATGTCAGGATTGCTTATCCAATGGGCGATGTACCCAAAAACACCGGCGTATGCACCGATGTCGTCATCCGAGCGTACCGTAAACTTGGAATCGATCTGCAAAAGGAAGTGCACGTCGATATGAAAGCGAATTTTTCAAAATACCCGAAGATCTGGGGATCGAAAAAACCTGATACAAATATTGATCACCGGCGCGTTGCAAACCTTGAAGTTTTCTTCGAGCGGCATGGCCACAAGTTGCGTGTTTCCGATTTTGCTTCCGATTACAGGACAGGCGACCTGGTTACGTGGATGATCAACGGAAAGCTGCCTCATATCGGGATCGTGACCTCTAAAAGATCGGCGGACGGCAAGCGCAACCTGATGGTACACAATGTCGGCGGTGGGCAGGTTTTGGAAGATTGTCTTTTCCGATACGAAATTGTCGGTCATTACCGATACGGCTCGCACTGATAAATGACGAAATCATCCTAGATCAATGCAAGGACCTTCTAGGTTTTAGAATCCTTCTAGGTTTTAGAATCCTTTGAGGTTTAAGAATCTTTTAGATCTCACCCAATATTTATCTACGCATTTTCCATATATCGACTACAAATGGCGAAAAACAATAGGTACACTCGTGCATGAACCATAGCCCCGAGTCACTTCGTACAATTCGGCCTTTGGCCTCGGGTGAGCGGTATCCTGCCTGCAAGGCAGATAAAGGCGAGAGCGGGACGACAGTCGTTGGATAGCTGGAAATTTGAGCTCCTAAAACAAACGTTTGACCTCGTCGAAATTGAGTCCGCCGTAATTTCCCGAACTCATCAAAAGCAACGCTGAATTCTCCAGCTCCAAACCAAAAAGATAATTTTTAAATCCCGCCGGATCAGTAAAGATCACCAGATCCTTGCGTTTGAACGCGTCGGCGATCTGTTCATAACTGATATCGTCGAGCTTCTTGATCTTTACCGCATCGGGAGAATAAAAGACGACCGCGACATCTGCCGCATCGAGCGCGCCTTCATATTCCTTCAGAAATTCGGGATTGAGGCTGCTGTAAGTATGGAGCTCCAAACACGCAATGAGCTTTCGCGACGGGTATTGTTCCTTTACCGCTTTGGTAGTTGCGGAAACTTTACTCGGAGAATGTGCAAAATCCTTGTAAGCGACCTTGTTGCCCGACTCGGCGATTTTCTCCAGTCGTTTTGAGGCGCCTTTAAAAGACGCGATCGCTTCGTAGAAATCGGCTTCGTCGACTCCCATGGCCTGGCAGATCCATTTGGCGCCCGCAAGATTGTTCAGGTTATGCCGCCCGAATACCTCAACGGGCATCGGACCTTCGGGGGTTTCAAGCAGCGTTACGCCATTTTCGACGGAATATTCAGGCGTGGAATACGCGATCTTGCGGATCGGATTCGTTGCAGCCTCAGCCACGCGTTTCACCTCCGAATCG
>CBDUBP010000341.1:0-2244 GCA_965365415.1 uncultured bacterium
GATGAGAAAATTATTCGCGATACTTCTGCTTTTCCCGATCCTGCTCGGTTCATGTGAGTATTTCGGCAGACGGGATTCTGAAGAAGAATTGCTTGAACGCGAATTGAAGTCGATCAACTGGAATGAGGTTGACGAGTATCCATCGGTTTCAACATGCGAAAAACTGGAAGACAAAGATCTTCAGCGCAGCTGTTTTTTTGAATTCCTTGCATCGACGATCCAGCAGAAACTCAATGTCGACACGCTTGCGATCCTGTATCCCAACCTCGACACGATCCAGGTCCGCGTTACTGTTTTCCCTGATTCGACCCTGAAGTTCGAGCCGAATTTCCAAAAGGATTCATTGGCATACGACACGCGGAAAATCGACAGCATCCTGCATTCGCGCCTTGTCGATCTTCCAAAGGTAAGCCCTGCGATCAAACGCGGAATTCCCGTCAAAAGCCAGTTTGTACTGCCCGTGATCCTAAAAATGGAGTAACCAATTTACCTGCTATGCGTTAGGGATTGCAGCGGAAATCCTCCCTAAAAACTTTTGGGAGATTGAAGCGGAAAGCCCGGGCCGGAGGCAACGCCATAATCATTTTAATATTCTGCCCTTCCATTTGTATTTTCCATAGAGCGAATACAGCCCGACCAATGTGCTGAAAAACGGATAGATGATTCCGCTGACGATCGGGAAGAAGAATTTTCCATTGCGCAGAAATGAGTTTGCCCGGAATGCCAGAATGTAATCGGAAATGAATTTGACGGCAAACAATACGGCTGCAATTCTCCAGTCGATGAACCCGAAAACCGACAGCAATATTGCAGATGCCAAAGCGACATTTCCAAAGAAAACGACAAGTGCCAGCATCTCGGCAAAGTCGCTGATATAAGAATTGGCTTTTGATGCCCATCGGATGCGCTGAAAAAAGACAGACAGCCATCCTGAAACGGGTTTTGTGCGGATTATTGCGTCGCGTGATTTTAAGTACATAACGGATTCCGGAAATCTGTCGACTGCCTTTTGCAGCAGGAACACATCATCGCCGCTTGCAAGCTGCGAGTTTCCTGAGAATCCGCCTACATTCAAAAACATTGTCTTCGTAAAAGCGAAATTTGCGGCATTGCACATAAATGCTTTTCCCATCCCGAACGACCCGATCGTGGCGCCCTGCAATGCGAGCAGATCTGCCTGCTGGAAGAAATGGCTAAACCGGAATTTCGCGTCGTATACAACCGGGCCGGCAATCATCCCCGGATTTTTTGATCGAATGAATGAATCGAAGGTTTTCAGCCATTTTCCGGGAACGACACAGTCTGCATCTGTGGTGATGACCCATTCGTGCTGTACGATCGGAATTGCACGCATGATCGCATCTTTTTTAGGCGAATTCGACAGGCGGATGCTTTCGATCAGCGTTGTATGAAATTTATCGTTAGCCAGGCGCCAGCGGTTGATGATCGAATACGAATCATCGGTGGAGAAATCGTCGATGAATATGAAATCGATCAGTGCTGCGGGATAATCAAGGATTGTAAAGCTTTCAAGAAGTGCGGGAAGGTTTAGAGCTTCATTTCTGAAAGGAACGATGACGGAAAATCCGGTCTTCGGAGGAATGTCGCCGGATGAAAAATTTTCAACCTTCGGGAAACCCGAAATCAATCGCCTGATATACACTGCATACAGGACGATGTAGGTCGAAATCAGGACAACGATTGCTTCCATTTCGGCTTGAAACTGACAACAAAATAACTTCCGATCAAAACCGGCAGGGCGACATTCAGCAGCCACATCAAAGTTGCAATGAACGCAGGGATCCATTCATTGACGCCGCAAAGCGAGAAGAAATATACGGCAACGCTTCCTTTGACGGCAAAGTCGAAAAACTGCATCGTCGGCAGCGACGACGCAAGGAAATATACGCAGCAAATGACCGACATCAGAAGCAAATAGGGAAGATCAACTCCCAGAATCACAAACAGGAAATAATACTGATGCGTAAAAACCAGGTATCTCATCAGACCCAGAATAATGTTTTTGCGGTGAATCGGCGTCTGAATTTTATTGATCTTCGAAATCAATCTTTCAAAAGAGTAGCCTTTTATGCTAATTTTCTTGAATGCGAACGCAAGCAAAGTGATCAATAAGACTGCCGATGCCGCGGAAAAAATTGCGGTCGCGATCTCAACATCATAACTAAGGCTGAAATAGAGCAAGCCTGCAAGACCTGCGACAACGGTAATAAGTAATTGAATTCC
>CBDUBP010000342.1:0-2229 GCA_965365415.1 uncultured bacterium
CGCCGATGGATTGGGCGATTTTGGTGGCGATTTCGGGGTTTAGGTTTGGGGTGCGATGAAGAGTATTTGTGGTTTGTTGATTTGTTGATTCGGGATAGAGATAAAGAGGGAATACGCTTCCGCCACCTCTTCTAAATATATTTTGATCTGAAATGCTGTTTGTTGCGAATACGAGATTCCATGCCATTGATCCTACAGCTTGGCCTTGTCGTCCTAATATTAAAGCCACATTTTTAGCCGTTCGCATATTTTTCATTATACGATTCTGACTATAGGCAAAAAAACCTTTCGGAGTTCCAGTAAAAAACGTAAATCGACTATCAAATGGTCTATAAGCAATCTCTTTAAAATTATGTTCTTGAAAATTTTTTTTCAAATCAGAAATTGCTTTCGATAGAACCCAATCACGACTGTCGGATTTTATTTTATAGACTGATTTAATATGTTCTTCCTGTAAATTGATAAAATCGTTGATCCTTTTGTTCAAACTTTTTTCATTGAACGCAATTGTTATATCATCATTTTTTGATAATACTCCTAATGAATTTTCATTCAATAATTGTGGTAAATAAAACGATTGATTAATTATCTCATCATCTTCAGTCAAATTTTTAGGCAGAAAAAAATAATTCGGTGCAGAATACTTTACGGACTGATATGCTACGCTTTCTAATGAGTGGCCACTTAAATAAGTATACTTTTCGTCCCTCTTTCCATATAGGTCGTAATGTTTAACCGATGCCAATCCTTTATTATTATCTTTTAATTTGACGAAAATATTGATTGAGACCCCTTGTTCGATGTCAAAGACATTAATATCGGGACTTCCATCAGGACACATTTCTTTTTTCTTATTATTTCCATGCAAATCCAGGATAAAAATTTTGTCAAAAGATTTTAATAAACTCCATCGCATGCCTCTGAAGGTAGTATTATCCAAAAAACCATGCGGATTAATGAAAGCTAAAATACCTTCTCCATTTCGGTCAATAAAATACTGTGCGAACCGGAGAAACTTATATTCGTCCGAATTTATAAATTTGGAATTTTTCTCTTTCAACTTTTCCTGTCCACCCGGTTCCTTCTTATAATCTTCCATCAACTTCATGATCCACTCGCCTTTGTTGGCGCTTTCACCTGAATAAGGCGGATTTCCAATCACCACCATCACCGGTGCGTCACGTTTGATCGCATTGGCCTGATCGGCTTCATCGGAAAGCCATGAAGAGAAAAGCGTTTGCGTGTCGGGGTGTGCTTCTTCGAGCGAGTTCGTCAAAAAGATGCGAAGCCGCTGCTCGTCGGATGGCTTGTACCCGGTTTCGGTGAGCAGCATGTCCATTTTCAAATGCGCCATCGCATAACTTGCCATCAGGAGCTCGAAGCCGTTGAGCCGCGGAATCAGGTCGTTTGTCACATACCTGCTCCAGATTCCCTGCTGGCCGGCAAATTTTTTATGGATATGGCGTACGACTTCTGCCAAGAAAGTTCCCGTTCCCGTGGCAGGATCGAGGATCTGGACTTTGTGCACTTCCACTTCAGTTTCAACTTCCTGCAGTTTCGAGCGTTTGTCGGCAGTCGCTTTCGTGACTGATTTCTTTTTGATCTTTATTTTTGACGTATCGGCGAGACCGTCTTTGAGTCCGAATTCATCCTTTAAAATGTCGTCCACCGCGCGCACGATGAAATTCACCACCGGCTGCGGCGTGTACCAAACCCCGCGGGCTTTTCGCAGCGCCGGATTGTAGCTTGCAAGGAACGTTTCGTAGAAATGCACGACGGGATCTTCCTGGCGCGTGCTCTTACCGAAATTCTTCATGATGTCGGCCACATCTGTTGCGAGAAATATCTGAACGAGTTCGTCCACGATCCATATCAATCGGTCGTCGAGGTCGTAACCCGCAATGTCCTGAAACAGTTTGCGTAGGAATGGATTGCTTTTCGGGATCAGCGTGGCGGCTTCCTGCCGTGAGAATGTCGGCAAAGTCGGATCGTGATATCGAGCGGCGAACATTCCGTATGCGATCGTCTGTGCGTAGATGTCGGAGAATCCCTTGTTGGTGATGTCGTGGATCAGCATCATTTTAAAGGATTCCATCTGGGCTTTCAGCGCGGAATATCTTTGATGAGCGTCATCATCGTTAAGCGATTTTTCGATGACATCTGCCATCAGCTTTGCCTTACCTGCCATCATTTCGGCGAGTTTTGTCGGCGATTTAATTGTTTGCGAAA
>CBDUBP010000343.1:0-2185 GCA_965365415.1 uncultured bacterium
GACAGAACGGTCACGGTATGCAACTGCATCAGGTCGTTATATCCGGTTTCCGCTTCCCAGACACCCGTATTCGCAAATCTTACCGAATACCTTTCGTCCAATCCCATGACATCGTGGTAAACGTCAGGAAGATTGAGGTAAAGCCTGTAAGTGCCAACAGGCAGAAGAGGAATGTTCTGGCTAATTGAGATCAGGGAATCTTTCAGCCAAAGCCTTGCATCGCCGTCGATCTGGAGCGATACTTCATTGCCGTTATCGACATTGCGGTAAACAATGTAGGAACGCCGCTCGTTTGCCAGGTGACCCCAGCCAGTATTTCTAAGGTTTATCGAAATTGTTGTTGGCGTTAACGTCGATGAAATCAGTTCGAGTCGGTATCCAAGCCGCTTTTTGATTTCATCAAAGCAGCCACCTTCTTGGAATTCTTCGATAACGGCAGGATGATAATCAATGTTCAAAAAGTCAAATGAGTATCGGTCAAGATTTTCCAGGGCATTGCTGCAGTTTGCGAATGAACTTGTCGTACAGGTTTCGCCACCGTTGACGGTATACTTCGCATCGTTTTCCACATATTCACGTTCTGCCTCGTTGTCGAATGTTCCCGTATCACTTTCATTTGAAAGGAAACAGTCGTTATAATGCCCAACACGGCTTTTTTGGACGGTCAGGTTATAAGCCTGCTGTTGGGTAAGAGGAACGGCACCAAATACGTTTTGCTTGATCCTCGGCGTTCGGACCTGAACCTGGAAATCCCACCCGAAGTTTTCAAGCACGGCCAACAAGACTTCCTGGCGGTCAATGAAATCCTGGGTCGACAGATCTTCTTCATTGTTACCGATTCCAAAATGATCGCTCGAGTACCATTCGCCATAAATTCCGATAAAGCCGACCTGGAGTGAATTGATGACATCACGGTTTGCGTAGATGATTGATTTCAGTTGCTGGATGTGGCCAAGAATGACATCTTTAGGAGCATCGCGCGGCTGTGCGGCCGGATCGTTGTCGCTATATGCAAATCGAACAATGACTTTAACACCGCCTTCACGTGCAGTATTAAAATCGGTTTGGAGGTTATTCAGATACGTCTGTCCGATCGGAGACGAGACATAGGCCTCCAGGTAGAATACGCGGATGATAAGTGAAATGTTTTCTTCGTCTCTGAATTCAATCAAATCCTCGAGATCAAGAAAATTGTAATTTGCAGAATGGGTTTCTGTGTGGTGGTAGAAACCGCGTTCCGGGTTCGGAAAATCCGAGTCGTCAACAGAATAGGTGACAGTCTGCCCATAACCTAAAAGACAACCCAATAAGAGCAGGATTAAATAGCTTTTTTTCATGATTTATCAGTTAGTTTGTTATTAATCAGATAATTGCCATGTAAAGTTCGTTAGAGAATCGTTAATGGCGTTTATATTTATTCCAGCAGATTTTATACGAATTCAATGTATTTTGGATCAGGTAGCATTTGACCCTCTCACAAAAAACCTTTACTTTAGACGCGGTCTGAAAGCCACAAATTGTAACATCTTGCCATGTCGAAAGAAATCGAGGATAAACTCGAAACGATTCCTGTTGTAAAATACATCGTCAGGTATCTGAAAGGAATTAAGTTGCGATGGCTCGAAGGGCTGTCGTTGTACGAACTGCTTGAAATTTATCTTGTCGGGATAATCGATTCGGCGCTGACATACCGCGCGGGTGCGATCGCATTCAGCTTTTTTATGGCGCTTTTTCCTTTTGCGCTTTTTATCCTAAACCTCATTCCGTACATTCCGATCGCCGATTTCCAGTCGGATTTTCTGCGCTTTGTCGAAGAGAACGTTCCCCCGCGCACGTACGATGCGATTGCGATCATCATTCATGACATTTTGAATAACAGTCAAAGCGGGTTGCTTTCTTCCGGGTTTATATTGTCGATTTTCCTGATGGCAAACGGCTTAAACTCGATCCTCGGCGGATTTGAGACGTCGCATCATGTGCTGATCAAACGCGGGTTTTTGCGACAGTACGTTGTAGCGATCGGAATGTCGCTGCTGATGTCGTTCATATTATTGTTCACGGTTGCGACGATCATCGTTTTTGAAGTCTTCATTCAAAGCACCGAAATCCAGAACATGCTGCCCGAATGGATTCCGCTGATCGTTTGGGGCAGGTATCTTTTTTTGATTTTGATGATTTTGGTGAC
>CBDUBP010000344.1:0-2163 GCA_965365415.1 uncultured bacterium
ATGCGGAAGATGTTGTCGTTTGCATGGAATGGCATTACGTCATTCAGTACTTTCCCGCTCAAGCTCGTGACGTTCATCGGGTTCGTGATTTTTATCGTATGCCTTATCATGAGCGGTTACGCACTCGTCGCTTTATATTTCGACCGGACTGTTCCCGGCTGGGTGTCGACTGTATTGCCGATGTATTTCCTCGGCGGGATCCAATTATTCTGTTTTAGCATCATCGGTGAATATATAGGCAAGATCTATTCGGAAGTCAAGCAACGCCCGCGGTATGTAATCGACAAGAAAATCTGATGAAGGAAGACTACGAGAAAAGATATCACGATACCGAGCAGCATCATTGGTGGTTTAAGTCCAGGCGGGCGTGCATCACGAATTGGCTCAAGGATGCGCCACGCGACAGCAAGATACTCGACATCGGATGTTCGTCAGGAATATTGATGGACGAATTGATTGCGATGGGATTTTCAGATGAAAACCTGTTTGGGGTCGACATCAGTGAAAAAGCGATCGCGAATGCAAGGCGACATGGCCTGACAAATGTTTTTGTAATGGATGCGCAAAATATCACGCTCGACCATTCGTTTGATTACATTATCTCCTCGGATTGCCTCGAGCATTTGAAGGATGACACGCGTGCGATCGTAAATTGGCACGACTTGCTGAAACCGGGTGGCAAGCTTTATTTGTTTGTTCCTGCGTTCATGTCGCTTTGGAGCCATCACGATGTGGTGAACATGCATTTCAGGCGATATACGTGCAAAGAGCTGACATCGAAACTGATCAGAGGAAACTTTGAAGTCTTGAAATCTGGTTACTGGAATTTCTTCCTGTTTCTTCCAGTCTTGGCCTATCGTAAATTCAGCAATTTGTTTGGAAGCAAGGATAAGAATGATGAAGGTGATATCGTAATGACCAACAACGCTATAAATGCTGCGCTCAGCTCAATGATCAATTTCGAGAACAGGCTACTTCGGTATATCAGGTTCCCGTTTGGCGTCAGCACATTTTGCATCGCGAGGAAATGATGAAAACAACCGTTATTTCCACCGCACCGTTCGTAAAAAAAGCTGACGGATATTATGCTTACAGTCCGTATCTGGCCGAAATGGAGCTCTGGGCAAAGCATTCCGGCGATATCGCTTTCCTGTGTCCGGTACGTTCTGATGGAAGTAATTTGCTTTTGTCGAAGGTCAACTTTGCCATATCAAAGATCTATGAAGCGAAGGAATTTGATTTAAAAACCGCTGGCGGAATTTTTCGCGGCATATTCTATTCGATCTATAATTTTTTGCTGTTGTTTCGTGCCATGCATGCGGCCGGCCACATCCATTTGCGGTGTCCCGGGAACATTTCGCTGATGGGCTGCATTGTGCAAATCTTTTTTCCGAAGAAGCCAAAAAGCACGAAATATGCTGGGAACTGGGATCCGAAGGCAGACCAGCCTTTGAGCTATCGGCTGCAAAAATGGATATTGAACAATTCGTTTCTGACCAGGAATATGTCGGTTATGGCTTATGGTCGCTGGGATGGCGCATCGAAGAACATTAAGCCTTTTTTTACGGCCACATACCGTGAATCCGACAAGATGCAAGTTGCGGGACGCAGTTTTGACGGGACGATCAGGTTTCTATTTGTCGGAACATTATCACCCGGGAAAAGACCGTTATACGCCTGCAGGCTTGTCGAAGAACTTCATCGATCGGGGATTGATGTTTCATTGGATTTTTTTGGGGAAGGCACGGAAAGAATGGCGGTAGAGGCGCACATCCAAAATAATGATCTTGGAAACGTCATACAATTAAGAGGAAACCAGCCGCAGGAAGTTGTACGCGAGGCATATAAATCGTCACATTTCCTCGTCCTTGCATCAAAAAGCGAAGGCTGGCCAAAAGCGGTTGCCGAGGGGATGTTTTGGGGATGTGTTCCGTTGTCGACAAGGATTTCCTGCGTTCCGTTTATGCTTGATCAGGGAAATCGCGGGATTTTACTCGATCTTGATTTGGAAGAAGATGCCAGCAAGATCAAAAAAGTTTTGCTTGATCCCAAGCAATATGATCGCATGTCGCTTGCCGCGGCGGAATGGTCACAACAGTATACTTTGGAAGTTTTTGAGAATAAAATCAAACATTTACTGACATCATGAGGATTGTACAGGTC
>CBDUBP010000345.1:0-2161 GCA_965365415.1 uncultured bacterium
GCATACCCTGTGATCTTGGGAATGCTTGGGCATACATTGATCGGTGTCGTTGATAACATCATGGTTGGACGCCTGGGCAGTACCGAACTGGCAGCGGTGTCGCTTGGAAATACGATGATTTTTATCGCGATGTCGCTCGGCATCGGGTTTTCGACCGCCATCACTCCCATCGTAGGGGAAGCCGATGCTGCAAAAGATGATGGCAGTATCCGGTCGGCATTTCATCACGGTTTGTTTCTGTGTACGATTCTGGGAATCTGCCTTTTTCTCGTCGTTATGCTTGCGAAACCATTACTGTATTATCTCCGGCAGCCGGATGAAGTGATTGAGCTCGCACTTCCGTATCTGGGATGGGTCGCATTTTCATTAGTCCCGCTGATCATCTATCAGGGATATAAGCAATTCGCCGATGGGTTGTCACTTACCAAATATTCGATGTATGCGATCATTATGGCCAACGTGGTTCATGTCATTTTTAATTATGTGCTTATTTATGGCGTATGGATCTTTCCAAAAATGGGCGTTACCGGAGCAGCATTAGGCACCGTGATTTCACGCATCATGATGGTAGTTTTCATGCATTATATATTGATTCGCAATTCAAGGCTGCGCGCATATTTCAGCGGATTCAGCTTCAGCACGATCAGGAAAAATATTCTGATGAAGATCATCAACATTTGAACTCCGTCGGCGATGCAAATGCTTTTTGAGGTGTCACTTTTTTCGGCATCGGTCTGGCTTTGCGGAAATATCGGTAAAACGAGCCAGGCGGCGAATCAGATCGCGTTATCGCTGGCGACTGTCACATTCATGTTTGCGATGGGATTCAGCGTTGCTGCGATGATCCGCGTCTCAAACGCAAAAGGATTGATGGATTTCAGGCAGTTAATCGTTGTCGCAAGATCGATTTTCCTTTTGACGGTCATCATAGAAATTGTGTTTGCCTTTCTTTTTATTATGCTCCATAATTATTTGCCGGAGCTCTTCCTAAATATGAAAGATCCTGCTCAAATGATCACCAATGAAGAAGTTGTAACCATCGCTGCGAAATTATTGCTGGTTGCGGCCGTTTTCCAGATATCGGATGGCATCCAGGTTGTGGTACTTGGCGCGCTCCGTGGCTTGCAGGATGTCAAGATCCCAATGTACATTACTTTTGTGGCGTACTGGATTATAGGATTTCCAATTTCATTCGTTCTTGGGAAATATACCGACCTGGAAGCGGTTGGCGTGTGGATCGGACTGCTCGCGGGATTAACATTCGCCGCGGCATTTTTGTATCTTCGCTTTGAAAAACTGACCCGCAAAATGGTCAGGCAAACCGCAAATAATGGAACTTCCTAAATTTTTACTCGGAGACAACACCGATTTCCCTGAAGATATTTTTATCATACATCTCGATTTCCCGCGATTCATCATCAATCTCAAAAATGATGAAGTCGAATTCCTTGAAGAAACTGATGACATTGAAGAAAGCGAATTACAGCAGGAAATGGAGGCGCTGATCGACCAGGCAAACGAATTTTACGATCGTGAGATCAGCCGTTACGAAGATTGATTCCAAATGTTAAATCGAGTTGTGCAATGATCCGGTTGGCTGCGCCGATCGCGGATATTTTGTTTTCCTGTACGAGGATTTTCATTCTCTCCAGCTCTTTTGAAAAAGCAGGATCGGCGTAAAATTTCGACGTGATCGCTTCGTTGATCGTTTCAGTGAGCCAAAAAATATTCTGATCATTCCGATTTGCCGGAAAATATCCGTTCGAATTTGTGTTTCTGATGTATTCCGCTACGATTTCCCAAACATCTGAGATTCCTTCCCTGGTCAACGAACTGCATGTCGTCACTTTTGGCATCCACCCCGACGGTTTCGCAGGGAAAAGATGCAGCGCTCGGTTAAATTCCGTTTTGGCAGCCCTGGCCTTTCTGATATTGTCGCCGTCAGCCTTATTGATCACCACCGCATCAGCCATTTCCATGATTCCGCGTTTGATTCCCTGAAGTTCGTCGCCGGCACCTGCAATCTTGAGCAGCAGGAAAAAATCGACCATGCCGTGTACGGCGGTTTCACTCTGGCCTACACCGACCGTTTCGATGATGATGACATCAAAACCAAAGGCTTCGCACAAAGTAATTGATTCGCGGGTTTTTGCCGCCACAC
>CBDUBP010000346.1:0-2160 GCA_965365415.1 uncultured bacterium
TGAAAAACGAAACGATCGAGCTAGTGTCGAAAAGCCGTGCATTCGTGCCGCATTTCCATATTCCGCTTCAATCCGGCAGCAATGAAATACTGAGAAAAATGAAGCGGCGATATATGCGCGAACTTTATTCGGATCGTGTCGCGGCTATCCGGAAATTCATGCCGGACGCGTGTATCGGTGTGGATGTGATCGTTGGCTTCCCGGGTGAAACCGATGAGCAGTTCCTGGAAACCTATCATTTTTTGAATGAAATGGAAATTTCATATCTGCACGTTTTTACCTATTCGGAACGTGAAAATACCGAGGCGGCGTCAATGGATGGCGTTGTGCCTGCAAATGTTCGTGCAAAACGGAGCAAAATGCTTCGCGCTTTATCAGTGAAGAAACGCCGCGCGTTCTACGAAAGCCAGATCGGTACCAAACATACGGTACTGTTTGAGGCGGAAAACCGCGAGGGATTCATCCACGGTTTTACGGAGAATTATGTTAAGGTTAAAACATACTGGGATCCGGCGCTTGTCAATACGCTGCATGAGATCGTGTTAAAGGAAATTGATGATGACGGGCTGATGCGGATGGAATTTTGCGAAATCAGTGAATTTGCCAGTTAGCCGATTCTTGCTTAACACAACCGGATAAAGGTCTTGTCAGCCAATCCTGATTAATATTTATAATGAAATTTGATCTTTGTAATACGGAACACGCTATTGCCATATAATTCGACGAATTCAAAAGTATTGCGCGCGGGCTGTTTGAAATCGAAGATCAGCCGGGCCGACATTTCATAATACATTTTTTCGCCTTCCATCATCAAACGGTCGCCGCCATTTCGGTAAGCTGACCGAAGCAGCACGAATTCAGACAAATTCCAGGTTGTTAGGTTCGCATCGAAATCGTCGTACCGCGAATATAACCCTTCGGTGATTTCAGTCCTACAGCCATAATACTTCGGAATATTCTCGAAAAAATCTATGAGTTTGGTTTGGTTTTCAGACGAAATCATATAATGAAAATAACGGCTTTAAGATAACGAAAGTTCTGCGTTTCCAGTATAAATCTGCCGAAGCAGCTTTGCAATCATTCTCAAACCGTCACGGTACGCCGATTATTTGACATATTTGAAATTGCGTACCAGTATAATCCGCTGGATATCCGAGCCTAAATCTTGATGCCGGGCGGGAGCAGCTCTTTATACATAGGGTTTTTCCTGAAAAATGCCGCGATTTTTGGGAATACGGGTACAACTTTTAATTTGCGTTCCACGGCAATGGCAAGAATTTCTTTCAGGAAGTCTGTAACGAAGTCATCATCCACCGTTTCCGGCTTGTTGATCCTGGTCAGGAAAATTTTACGCTCCTGGAAAGAGTATTCTACGGTAACTAATTTCCCTTCGAAATATGTTTCAAATTGACGCTGAAATGTATTGTCTTTGATTTCCATAGAGTTATATTGTCATTGGTACTTCGATCAGAAGAATTTTTGATTTTTGCCGGACCTTGACATCAATATGATCAGATCCGGTGATCCCCATCGCATCCCGCGCATTCAGTGTTTGATTGTCGGTAATGACCTCGCCTTCGATCAGGAAAATATAAATGCCATTTTCGGAAAGCTTTTTATCATACGAAATATCCGAATCTGCATTAAATATTCCCATGCTGAAATAGGCCTGCTGGTAAATCCATAAGGAATCTTTTTCAGGTTTATCATGTGGCGAAATAATGGTCACGAAACGATTCACATTGTTTTCAAGATCAAACGCCTTTTGGTCATATCGCGGCACGACATCATTCAGTTCGGGGAAAACCCAGATCTGGAGCGTTTTCATGACATCGTGATGGCTGCCATTCATTTCCGAATGTTCGATTCCGGTTCCTGCGCTCATCACCTGAACCTCGCCAAAGCCGATCGTGCCTTCGTTGCCCATCGAGTCACGATGCCTTATTGAGCCTTCGAGCGGGATCGTAATGATCTCCATATTTTCATGGGGATGTTTTCCAAAGCCCATGCCCTGGGCCACGACATCATCGTTGAGCACACGCAGCACGCCGAAATTTACTTTATCCTGATGATAGTAGTTGGCGAAAGAAAAGGAATAATTCGCTTTCAGCCACCCGTAATCTGCTTTGCCGCGGTCGGCGGATGGATACAAACGTGTAT
>CBDUBP010000347.1:0-2154 GCA_965365415.1 uncultured bacterium
TGCACGCTTAAATACACTTCATGAAATTATCTCATTTCAATTTCAATCTTCCCAAGGAACTTCTTGCCGAACACCCAGCTGAAAATCGTGATGAATCCCGCCTTATGGTGGTGAACCGTGCGAAAAAAACGATCGAGCATAAAATGTTTCACGACCTGATCGATTATTTCGACGACGGTGATGTGCTGATCCTAAACAATACAAAGGTATTTCCGGCCCGCCTTTATGGCAACAAGGAGAAAACGGGCGCCCGTATTGAGGTTTTCCTCTTGCGCGAGCTCAATGCCGAACAAAGGCTTTGGGATGTTTTGGTAGATCCTGCAAGGAAAATCCGTATTGGTAACAAGCTGTATTTTGGTGATGACGATTCGCTTGTGGCGGAAGTGATCGACAACACAACCTCGCGCGGAAGGACGCTTCGGTTTCTATACGACGGTTCATATGATGAATTCCGCAATAAACTGACGGAACTTGGTGAGACGCCGATCCCGAAATATATCAACCGTGAAGTGATCCCTGAAGATGCAGAGCGTTACCAAACGATTTATGCAAAAGAAGAAGGAGCGGTCGCAGCACCAACTGCCGGACTGCATTTTTCAAAGCATTTGATGAAACGTTTGGAGATCAAAGGCGTGAAATTCGCCGAGGTGACGCTTCACGTCGGATTGGGAACTTTCAACCCGGTCGAGGTTGAAGATCTTTCAAAACATAAAATGGATTCGGAAGAACTTCGGATAACGCAGCGCGCGTGCGATATTGTCAACGAAGGAAAAGCCAAAAGGAAAAGGATTTGTGCCGTCGGAACAACATCGATGCGTGCGATTGAGAGTTCGGTATCATCGGCAAAATTGCTGAATCCTTATGACGGCTGGACAAATAAATTCATTTTTCCACCGTATGATTTCTCGATTGCCGACAGCATGATAACGAATTTCCATACTCCAAAGTCGACTTTGCTGATGATGGTTTCCGCATTTGCCGGACATGACCTTTTGAAGAAAGCTTATGAAGAAGCGATCAAGGAAAAGTATCGTTTTTATTCTTATGGTGATGCGATGCTTATTATTTAAGATAAAAGAGTAAAGACAAAAGAATTAAAGAAGACAGGAATTGAGAGGTTCCTGTTTTTTTTGTTTATGAGATTTAGCAGTTTGGGTGGTTTAGCGCTGGAGTCCGAAACTCATTTGCGATGTCGGTCATCTGTGACATTCCTTTGACATTCCTCTTTTCTCTTTCTTCTTTCTTCATACAACATATTGACGTAAATTTACGCTCCAAACAAATGCAGATGGATTTTCAGAATACCCGCGAATTTGCGCGTGAATGCGATCGGAACGACAAGCTTTCGAAATACCGTGACGAATTTATTTTTCCTGAGGTGAATGGACGCCGTGTGATTTATTTCACGGGTAATTCGCTCGGATTGCAGCCCAAACGTACAAAGTCATATGTCGACGAGGTGATGGATGACTGGGCGAAACTCGCCGTCGAAGGTCATTTTTATGCCGAGAAGCCGTGGTGGGATTATCATGAACGTTTCTGCGAACCATTGTCGAAGGTCGTTGGCGCGCTTCCGGAAGAAGTTGCTGTCATGAACACGCTGACGGTTAACCTGCACTTGATGATGGTGTCGTTCTATCAGCCGACCGACAAGCGGTATAAGATCATTTGTGAGGAAAAAGCATTTCCAAGCGATCAGTACATGATGCGGAGCCAGGTCAGCTTCCATGGATACAATCCGAATGAAGCGATCATCGAAGTGAAACGGCGTCCTGGCGAACACAACATCAGGCATGAGGATATTTTATCGAAGATCGAGGAAGTAGGTGATGAGCTTGCTTTGGTATTGATGGGCGGCGTGAATTATTACACAGGCCAGGTTTTCGATATGAAAGCGATTACTGATGCAGGTCACGAAGCGGGCGCTTTTGTCGGCTGGGATCTTGCCCATGCAGCAGGCAACATCAAAATGCAGCTTCACGACTGGAATGTCGATTTTGCCGCCTGGTGCAGTTATAAATACATGAATTCGGGTCCGGGAAATGTATCGGGCGTGTTCGTTCATAAGATCCATCATCTCGATACCGAACTTCAGCGGTTCGCCGGATGGTGGGGACATAATAAAGAACGGCGCTTCATGATGGAGCCTGAGTT
>CBDUBP010000348.1:0-2133 GCA_965365415.1 uncultured bacterium
CGGAATGAAGAAAAATGCAATAAACAGAATCGGATCAAACCAATCTTCTTTTACTACCGCGAGCGACAGGAGAATCAGCAGGATCGAAAATGTAAAGAGCAGAAACGAGAAATAGTGTAGCGTGAATATGCCATGATCGAAATAATACCATTTTCGTTTGCCGTGGACGAGCCATAAAGTGAACGCAAACAGCGGCAAGAAAACGAATAGCGCCTTTGGCGTATTTCTCATAATGCTTGCGAGAACAAGTTCACCAAATTTTTTTTCACTCACACCATCATGAGCCTCGGCGAATTTTCGTTCCATATAATACTCAAAACCGGTAAGTCTTTTGGATTCGGGCAAAAGTGCCTGCGCCGAATCCATCTCTTTAACCGAATTATATCGGTTGAATTCGTAAAGCGATCCGCGAGCCTGGACTTTCTGATCAGGTTTTTCCCTCTGCGAAGCATTTTTTCGATCGTCCTTAGAACTTTCGAATGGAAGAACGCTCAATAGAAAGAAAACCACGAAACTTATAAAAATATAAAGCTTTACCGGCGGTACATATTTCCGTCGCCTTCCCGCCAAATACTCGATCGTCAGCCTTCCCGGCCGAAACAATAATGCTTTAATGGTCTTCCAGAACGAACTGTCGTAATGCACCAAATCCTCTACAAAATGAGAGAACAAATGATGGAACGACTTGTTTTCCTCGATATTTTCCTGTCCGCAGTTCGGACAATAGCGTTTCTCAACGACATGGTTGCAATTGCGGCAGGTCTTGTCTTCACGCAGCTTTCTGTGATTCATGGGCTAATTGAAAAGCTCGTCGAAAAACAAGAGCATGTGTTCCCACGACCTATTGGCCGCTTTTTCATTATAGGCGACACCTTTCGATTTGTCGTTTCCAGCGGAAGGCTCCGTAAATCCGTGAACCGCGTCTGCATAATAGACCATTTGCCAGTCGGCTTTTCCTTCGCGCATCTCATTTTGGAAAGATTGGATCTCCGCTTCCGGTACAAATGTATCGTCGGCGCCATGACATACAAGAACTTTTGGCTTGATGTGAACGTCTGGCCGCGACGAATCTTTCCCCAACCCACCGTGAAATGCGACAACACCTTTTACGGGCATTCCGGCGCGGGCAGCCTCAAGGGCTCCGGTCCCGCCAAAGCAATATCCGATGACGGCAATATTGTTCGGATCGGCGCCCGATTTGATCAATTGCTTGAGCGCGAGATCGATCCGCCTGTGATATTCCTTAAAATTCTTTTTATAATGTCCTGCAAGCGGGCCGGCCTCCGATGGGCCTTTCGGATAATTTCCTTCGCCATAAATGTCGGCCACAAATGCGTGAAAACCTTCTTTGGATAATTTCTCCGCCGACGCCTTCGAATGATCGTCAACTCCCATCCACGCAGGCAGGATCAAAACCCCGGCATTGTGCGGCATTTTTTGCGACGGCGAAATATAAAACCCCGCGAGTTTCTGATTGCCGTCACTGTAAGCGATTCTTTGGAGCTGTGCATTTGATGCCATGTAAACGAGGCTCAACGCAAAAAACAGGAGTGATTTCATATATCCGAAATGAAATCTAAAATTACTGAAGTTCAGATTACTATTCAAACAATGTACTTCATTATTTTGGCAGCCCCCAAAGGGTCCCGCCATCCACTGTATCTTTTATTGCGCTGCGCTTCATAAAAGGATGCCGTTCCTGTCGGTGCTGCATCGGCCTGTCCATCATCGGGCTTACTTCAATGTCGTCCCGGATTTGATGTCGGATCTGCAATCCGGACCGGCCGCACGGTTTTAGGATTGTCGAGTGCGGGGTTGTCGTCAGGTTTTCCGGTCGAGCGCTCCTTTTCGGATTGCAGCCTGTTCTCGGCAGAAATGACATTTTGGTTATTCTGCGTATTGATCTCAGCGGCACGTGCTGCCTGGTTTACCGACGATTGTGTGGGCTGCGGTGGCTGTTGCTGGAGCCTGTCCTGCGCATCGATGTTCCGGTCTTCTGCGGTAGTGTTCTCTATCTGCGCCATCGCTGAAAATCCCAGCAAAAGTGCGCCTGCATATATTAGCTTTTTCATTGTTTCAGCATTTTCTATTAAAGATAGCGCGGTTTGAAACGCATCGCAAACATATTTCGCT
>CBDUBP010000349.1:0-2102 GCA_965365415.1 uncultured bacterium
GTCACTTTGCCACAACATTTGTCGCAGGCGCGGTGCGCGTCGAACGGTTTGTTGAACCAAACCCTCGATTTAAAGCGGAATGTCTTGTCGGTCAACGCGCCAACGGGGCAAACATCGATCATATTCCCGGAAAACTCATTATCGATCGCTTTGGAGATGCATGTCGAAATATTCGAATGATCGCCTCTGTCCATCACGCCATGTACGCGGTTGTCGGTCAATTGGTCGGCAACCATGACGCAGCGGTAGCAAAGGATGCATCGGTTCATGTGAAGCTGGATCTTGTCGCCGATATTTTCCGGCTCAAACGTCCTTTTCTCTTCGATGAACCTTGTATTTGCCTTTCCGTGTTTAAAACTTAAATTCTGCAGATCGCATTCGCCGGCCTGGTCACAAACGGGGCAATCGAGAGGGTGATTGATCAAAAGGAATTCGGTGACTGATTTCCTTGCTTCGGTTACGCGCTCCGATGAGATGCTGTTGACTTCCATTCCGTCCATGCAGCCTGTCACGCACGACGCCATCAATTTTGGCATCGGTGTCGGGTTTGCGTCACTTCCTTTAGAAACTTCGACAAGGCAGCAACGGCATTTTCCGCCGCTTCCCTGCAGTTTCGAATAGTAGCACATCGCCGGTGGAACCGATTCGCCGCCAATCATACGCGCCGCCTGGAGGATTGTAGTCCCCGGTTCGACATCGATGCTTTGGCCGTCTATTGTTACTTTCATTTTATATGTCTTATGTCCAAAGTCGAAAGTCGAAAGTCTCTGTTAAGTGACATTTGACATTCGACATTTGACTTTCGTCTTACACTTCTTGTTTCGCCACCAGATGCCTTACCTTATCAAAAGGCTCATGCACGAAATGGTCTCTGTTCTTGATTTTTTCCGGGAAGCGAACGTGATATTCAAATTCCTCCCTGAAATGCCTGATCGCAGACGCCACCGGCCAGGCCGCAGCATCCCCAAGCGGGCAGATCGTATTTCCTTCGATTTTTCTTTGGATATCCCACAAAAGATCGATGTCTTCTTCGCGGCCGTGACCTGTCTCGATCCGATGCAGCACTTTTTCAAGCCATCCCGTTCCTTCGCGGCAAGGCGAACATTGCCCGCAGCTTTCATGATGATAGAATCTCGAAAAATTCCACGTATTCCTGACGATGCATGCCGTATCATTATAAACGATGAATCCGCCTGAACCGAGCATCGATCCCGAAACAAATCCGCCATCAGCCAATGATTCGTACGACATCAATCGGTCTTCTCCGTTGGCTGTTTTATAGATCAGGTGCGCCGGTAAAATAGGCACCGACGATCCTCCCGGAACGAATGCCTTCAACGGACGATCATCGATCATTCCGCCGCAATATTCATCTGAATTCATGAATTCATAAACGCTCATTCCAAGTTCGATCTCGTAAACTCCGGGTTTTTTGATATTGCCTGAAGCCGAAATCAATTTTGTACCTGTCGATTTCCCGATTCCGATCTTTGCATATTCCTCGCCGCCATTGTTCAAAATCCACGGCACTGCCGCGATCGATTCGACATTGTTGACCACGGTAGGATTCGCCCAAAGTCCGCTTACAGCGGGAAAGGGCGGCTTGATCCTCGGATTTCCGCGTTTTCCTTCAAGCGATTCGATCAATGCTGTTTCTTCGCCGCAGATATAAGCTCCGGCACCACAATGAACATACAGGTCGAGATCGTAACCGGAACCCATAATATTTTTTCCAAGCCAGCCTGTTGCGCGGGCTTCGTTGATGGCGCGTTCAAGGATCTTGTAGATCCACATGTACTCGCCGCGGATATAGATATATGATAAATTCGCCCCAAGTGCGTAACTCGATGTGATCATTCCCTCGATCAAAAGATGCGGGATGAATTCCATCAGGTAACGGTCTTTGAAAGTACCGGGCTCCGATTCGTCGGCGTTGCAGACCAAATGTCTTGGCTTGCCGGATTTTTTGTCGATAAAACTCCATTTGAGTCCCATGGGGAAACCTGCGCCTCCACGTCCGCGAAGACCTGATTTCTTGACTTCCTCAACGATGTCGTCCGGCGACATTTTAAGCGCTTTTTCAACAGACGCATACCCGCCGT
>CBDUBP010000350.1:0-2074 GCA_965365415.1 uncultured bacterium
GGCACCCAGTACCACGAAGGATCGGATACGAACAATTTAAAACGGTCGGCTGATTCTGCATCGACGTACATCGCATCGCCAATGTTCATGTGGTAACAAACAACCGCCGCACCGATGATACCCATGACCTTCTGTGCATCGTTACCGCCATGACCAAGGCTGAACAAAGCCGACGATACAAGCTGTAATTTCTTGAACCAGCGGTCCGCCCTCGACGGATTCGCATTACGGCACACATTGAGGATAAATATTGTGATCAGGTACGATACAACCATACCGAGCATCGGAGCCAGGAAGATGAATGCGAAGATGATGTACACTTTTGGATTGATGACATTGGTCTGCACGCCGTCCACGAAAGCGGTCAAACCACCCGCATGTGCAATGGCCGCACCGAGGAAACCACCAATCAATGTGTGTGATGACGACGACGGAATCCCAAGTTTCCATGTTGCAAGGTTCCAGATGATTGCAGCAATCAATCCTGCAAGAATGACTTCGAGAGTGATGAAATTCTCATGGACCGACTTGGCAATCGTATTTCCGATCTTAAATTCACCGATCCAGTATTTCGATATGAAGTACGCAGCGAAATTAAAAACGGCCGCCCAAAGAACCGCCTGGAATGGCGTGAGGACTTTAGTGGCGACGATCGTTGCGATCGAATTTGCAGCATCGTGAAAACCATTGATGTAGTCGAAAATCAGCGCAAGGACGATGATGACTATAAGTAGCGTAAAATCCATGTGCTGTGATTAAGAATGCTTGACTGAAATCTGTTCAAGGACATTCGCGACGCTTTTGCATTTGTCGGATGCCGATTCCAGCGCTTCGAGAACTTCCATGTATTTAAAGATATTCTTGGCGTCGGTTTCCTTTTCGAAGATATCCGCAACGGCTTTGTCGAATACGCTGTCAGCTTTGCTTTCGAGTTTGTTGATACGCTTGCACGCATCGGCGATCTTTTTATGATTGCTCAGATCTTTCAATTCGTCCACGGCGATGCCGATCTGCTGACACGCTTCAAGGTTGATCTCAGTCAGCTTCCGGATCGATTTCGTGATCTTTTCAACCTGATAAAGCCTCATCCTGCTCGCGGCACCGTGAATGTAATCGGCCACATTATCGATGGCTTTCATCAGTGCGAAAATATCTTCCCTGTCGAAAGGCGTAATAAAATTCCGGCTGAGTTCAAGGTGCGTTGTATGCGTAATGCCTTCGATCGTAGCCTCAAGCTCCTCAATTTTCTTAAAATACTCATCGCGTTCCTTCCGCGGGGCATTGACAGCCTCATGAAGCGTTTCGGCAATGACGATCAGATTTGCGGAAGCCTGCTGGAACAAGGGAAAAAATTTCTTGTCTTTAGGAACGAAGAACTGGAAAATGGAATTTAGATTCATCGGGTTTTTTTTTCGGTGCAAAAGTAATCTTCCAATGTTAAGATAACATTAAGAAATCAGAAATGTCGAATAATTACCGCCGAAATACGGACACTTTTGTTATGCAATCGTTTTCGTACTTTAGCGGCTCAATTTTTAAGACGCACCGTAAATTTATGGATATTAATTTCAACAAAAACGAGGATCACAATAAACTTTTGCTGTCCGATCTAAAACAAAAACTGGTAAAGGTAAAACAGGGCGGCGGTGAAAAAAGGATTGCAAAACTTCATTCGGAAGGCAAGATGACGGCACGCGAACGAATCGCTTACCTGCTTGACGAAGGATCAAAAAATATCGAAATCGGCGCATTTGCCGGCGACGGAATGTATGCCGAACATGGCGGATGCCCATGCGGTGGCGTTGTTGTCAAAATTGGATACATCAAAGGAAAACAATGCATCGTTGTTGCGAATGATGCTACCGTCAAAGCGGGAGCCTGGTTCCCGATTACCGGAAAAAAGAATTTGCGTGCCCAGGAAATTGCGATGGAAAACCGGCTGCCGATCATTTACCTTGTCGACAGTGCCGGAGTTTACCTTCCAATGCAGGACGAGATCTTCCCCGATAAAGAGCACTTCGGACGGATTTTCAGAAACAATGCCGTGATGAGCAGCATGGGAATAACGCAGATT
>CBDUBP010000351.1:0-2061 GCA_965365415.1 uncultured bacterium
GGAAGCAGGAAAGAACCACCGCGATAATTGAGCAGCCAGCTTGCCTTATATTGTTTGTCGAGCGCCCAATAAGTGATTCCGTATGCTTTAAGGTGATTTTGCTGTGTGCTTTCGTCCATCGGCAACAGAATAAAAGAAGCCCTGGCTGAAATCGATATGAAAAGAAATAGTAGTATCGCGTATAAAAATCGCATTGCGTTTTTTTTCAAAGATAACGGAAAGACGTGAAATACATTGCCGCAAACGCACTTCAAATTGTTCGTTGAAGTGTTAATATACGGTGGTTTTCATTCACAAACTTTTTAAATTTATATCAAAACGAACATCCCATGAAAAATTATTTTACAAAAGAGTCATTCAAAAATTTCATCAAAATAATGAAAGACACTTTTACCGGATTCTCGGATGACAAAGCACTTAAATTCAGCGCGGCGCTTTCATACTATACGGTTTTTTCACTCGGGCCTTTGCTATTGCTATTGATTTCGCTGGTAGGATTATTCTTCGGGCGCGAGGCCGTACAGGGGAAGCTTTTTGGTGAGATCAACGGGATGCTCGGCAATGAAGCCGCAGCGCAGGTTCAGGAAATGATCAAAAACCTGGAGCTGAACGGTGAAAGTACGACGGCTGTCATCATCGGTGCGGTAACACTGATCATCGGTGCGACTACTGTCTTTGCGGAAATCCAGGATTCAATCAATATCATCTGGCGGGTCAAGGCCAAACCGAAGAGAGGATGGCTCAAACTGATCAAAGACCGGCTGCTTTCGTCGTCGCTGATCATCGGACTTGGATTCCTGCTGATCGTCTCGCTGGTCATCAACGGGGCGGTGACCGCTCTAAGCGACTATCTGAAAGGCTATTTCCCCGATGTTACCGTAGTCATTTTTAATATTGTCAACATCATCATCAGTTTTGCCGTGATCATGGTTCTGTTCGGGGTAATTTTCAAGGTTTTGCCTGATGTTAGGATCGCATGGCGCGACGTCCTGATGGGCGCTTTCTTTACGGCGCTGCTTTTTATGATCGGCCGATTACTGATAGGATTTTATATCACGACTACAGGAACAGCGTCGACCTATGGGGCGGCGGGATCGATCATCATCATCCTTGTCTGGGTTTACTACACCGCAGCAATCATGTATCTCGGCGCAGAGTTTACCCGTGCTTACGCCGACTTCACAGGATTGAAAATCCGTCCTGCAGAGTATGCGGTAGTTGTCGAGCAGATCGAAAAGGAATCGGAAAAGCCGGCAGTGCCAACGGGTGAAAAAAAAAATTCACCATCGATTGAAAGTCGCTAGCTGATGGCTGTCAGCTACTGGCTATTGACTTAAAAAGGCACGTCGCTGTCATCATCCTCACGGTTGATGTTGCTTCCAAAAGCTTCATTTGGAGTCGGCAATATCCGCGCGGTGAACGGATTGTCTTCGTGGTTCATCTTTGAGGGAAGATCGTCGTATGTTCCGCCATACTCATCGAGGTTGTCGAATTTACCAAGGTTGCCGACGAACTTCAGCCTGATGTTTTCCAAACTTCCGTTACGGTGCTTTGCTATGATAAATTCCGCCTGGCCTTCGGTTGGCGTGTGATCGTCATCATCCCATTCTTCGATCTTGTAGTATTCCGGCCGATAAATGAACGATACGATATCCGCATCCTGCTCGATCGCACCGGATTCCCTAAGATCCGAAAGCAATGGACGCTTGCTCGAGCCACGGGTTTCAACCGCACGCGAAAGCTGTGATAGTGCGATCACCGGAACATTCAATTCTTTTGCAAGCGCTTTGAGGTTTCGCGAAATAGTCGAGATTTCCTGTTCACGATTCCCCATTCCCTTGCCGTTTCCGCCGGCAGTCATCAGCTGAAGATAATCGACAATGATCAGCTTAATGCCATGCTGTGACGCAAGTCGGCGTGATTTTGCCCGAAGGTCGAAAATCGAAAGCGACGGCGTATCATCGATATATAGAGGCGCTTTTTCAAGGTCTTTTACTTTTACGCTGAGCTGTTCCCATTCGTGTTTTTCAAGTTTGCCCGTACGAAGTTTTTCGGATGACA
>CBDUBP010000352.1:0-2056 GCA_965365415.1 uncultured bacterium
CGAGCAATACCCGCCGGCTTTGAAGCCTGAAATCGGCGTGGTTGTGAATGATCTTGATGCGCATTGCCTTCATTATCCGATAAAAGAACAAAGCCGTGTTGCGTTTGATGAACGTGTCGGTCTTGCGTTCTTTCCTGACGCCATAAACCACATCGGCACCCTTGATGAACTTTTCGATCATCTGGCCGATCACATTGATGTCGTCCTGCAGATCCACATCCATCGATATCAGCGCATCGGCTTCGTCGTTAAATGTCATCAGCCCCGCAAACAACGCATTTTGATGGCCGACATTTCCTGCGAGTTTTAAACCTCTGACCAATTTTCGCTCATTTGAATTTTGCTCTATAAGTTTCCATGTATCGTCACGGCTGCCGTCATCGATAAAGGCGATAAAACTCTTTTCCGAGATTATTCCCGAACTGATAAATCCGTTAAGCAACTGTTCAAGCCGCGCTGCCGTTTCCGACAGGACTGCCTGCTCATTATAGCATGGCGAAACGATTCCGATGACAGGTTTGCTTTCCATTACCGCGGTTTTGGATAAAGATACGAAGCCACGCGGTTAGTCAGATTTCTTACAGCTGAAATCCGGTATAATCCGGCAGCGCCCAGAATATACACCGCAACTTTGGACGGAAAAAGATATCTAGGCTCCATGTAGGTAAGTCCGTGGAATATTAATAGTGCGAGGATGATTCCCCAAAATGGCCAATACCTCAGCTGATGCGGTTCACGTATCAAAAAGATGATCAGGCCGGTGATGATGGCAACATTGATGATATTGATCAAAACGATCAGTCCGGTAAATGCCGCAGCGCCTTTGAATGGGCCGAGTTTAAAGTCTTCGGGTTCGATGCTGTTGATCAGATACACATTTCCGTAAAAACATTTGACGAAAAACTGTCGTACGAACCAATACGGATGATCGAGCGCATCCTGGATCACAAAATCGCGATAGGCATCCTTATACGATTTTTCACCGCTTTTGATGATATGATAAAGTTTGTTCGTGTTCTTTACCCAATTTTGATAATCCTTACTGTCGGCACGTTCGGTATTGTCCCAAAACCTGAAATCCGTCGGTTCTTCACGAAACTGGAATCTTCCCTGATGCATGACGTAATAAAGAAGGTTATCCTGCGAATCGCTGTTGCCGGTTATATTTTTCGCAGCCTGCAGGATGGTAAAACCTGCGATCCCGACAGCCACAAAAGTCAGTGCGAGCTTTTTTCCGTATATCAGAAGGAATTTCCTATTCCTAAAATATGCGTAAACAAGCACTATGGCGAGCACGGCAAACATCAGCATCGTATTGGGCCGGTTGAGAATCATGAACAGGAATCCGATAGCAATGTATAACCAGCCCGATTTCAGCTGTGGATGATAGTACGCTTTCGACCATCCGTAAAGCATCAGCGCAAGCGATGAAAAAGCCGCGCCCTCACCGATGATTCCGAGTGAATAATAGTAATGTATCGGAAAAATGAAAAAGAGAAATATCGTAAGCAACCCGATTTCCCGCGAAAAAAATGCAGATGCGGTTCGATAGATCAGCAGCATGGCGATCGCCAGGACAATTCCCGTAAATGAAATACCATAAACCCAAAATTCGTCGTCGGTTGAATCGGCAGGAGCAATAAGGTAAGGAAGGGTAAAAAATATCACGGGCCCCGGAGCTTTAGTGATTTTCACCTCCGAAGCTGGCAACTCACCTTTGAGGAAAAGCGCCATTGTTTTGGCTTCTTCATGGAACGTGATATCGCCAAAAGGTTTGGCTTTGAACGGCAGGTTCAAAACGATGAGCATCAGCAAAAACGACAAGACGAGGATAAGTAGAAAAGTACGTCTGTGTGGATTTTTGGCCATTCGTGATTTTTTACCCGGGTGGCGGTAAAGATATGATTAAATCTGATTTCACCCAATGGCGGAGGCAGTGAACGAACAACAAAAGGGCAACGGATAATTTAGAAAATGCCAAATCACCGTTTTGGTTTTCTGAAGAAAAGCTCAATCCATGCAACCGTTCGGCCGGCCGCTTCGGTCAGCGCTTCCA
>CBDUBP010000353.1:0-2048 GCA_965365415.1 uncultured bacterium
AAACGATACCCGCTCGGCGTTGGCTATCCGTCCGATGTGGCCAACCTTGCGATGGTCCTCTTCAGCGAACAATCTCGCTGGATGCCCGGAAATACCATTATGCTCGATGGCGGGCTGCATCTTGGCGCATGATCGAGATCTCGGTCATCATACCTTGCTACAAATCGGCTTCCGTCATCGGTCGCGTCATCTCATCGGTCACTTCCGCCTTGCAATCGGTTTCATCTGAGATCATCCTTGTCGGAGATGGAAATACTGCCGATGACAATCTGATCTATCAGGATCAAGCCGATAAAAATCCACATATAAAATTCATTTCACTTGATATTAACCACGGGCAAAGTTATGCGACGTCCATTGGCGCAACACATGCGTGCGGAAACTTTATCGTGTCGATGGACGACGACGGCCAGCACGATCCCGCGGATATATTTAGCTTAAAGAATACACTGTTGGAAGGTGATTTTGATCAGGTATACGCGCGGTTCACAAGAATGCATGAGCCCCGATGGCGCAGGTTCGTTCGCATGATTTTCGAAAAGTCATCATTACGTGATAAGGATATTTCGTCATTCAGGATATGGACAAAGGATTTTAACCTGCGCTTGAACAGTCAGATAAAAACTGATTTGCTTTTTGACATTCGGTGTGCGGCGTTAAAACCATCAGTCGGGTATGCGGACTGCAAACATCATCCGCCGCTGCTGCCGTCACGCTACGGTTTTGATTCGTATTTTCAATACCTTCGCCGGATGATTTCTTCAGCAAAATGATCATTTCCCATCAATCGATTTCGTTCGAGACACTTAAGGAATCCCACATCGACCTTGTCAGGAACTGGCGCAACAGCCCAGCAATCCGTGAGCGAATGGTTGCGCGTGAAATCATAACGCCGGAACAGCAACAGGAGTGGTTTCAAAATCTGAAAGCACAGAACAGGCTTTATTTTCTTTGCAGGAATGAAGGTAAACCGGTTGGCGTGGTACATGCAGACAATGTCGACTGGCAAAACGGCATCAGCCTTAACAGCGGGATTTTCATTGCCGATCCTCAGCTTCACGGCAGCGGTCTTCCAATTAAAATTGCGATGCTTTTTACGCAATCCGGTTTTGCTTTCGGAATCCGCGAGAACAGGATCATCATCCGCAACGACAATGCAAATGCGATCGCCTTCAATCAAATGCTCGGGTATGAAAAAACTGCATCGGAGAAAGATTTTTCCCGCTATCGGATGACGCGTGAATCGTATGCTGAAAAAACGCAATTTGTGCCAAAAGCTTTAAAGATTGATTGCGCCACGCTCATTTGGGAGAATGAACCGATCGACAATTTCCTGAAAGATAAGCATGATTCCGAACTGGATTTTTTTACCGTCGGCTAAAAATTCCCAATAATTTCTGCGGTGCCTGAAGGGCGAAAAAGATGCTGCGCTTGAGCCAGTCGGGCGCTTTCATCAGAAAAGGGAAGACATAGGCGACTTTCTGGAGTCCGAGGCCTGCGAGCACGCGAAAACACACGTATCGGCGCAAATGTTTGAATTCAGGCCGGATGATGTCCATCAATATGATATAGCGGTGCGAATCGGTTTGGTTCCAGGCTTCGTGTTCGAATGCATCGATAAAACCAAATGCTTTTCCGTTTTCCCATGCTTTCTTTTGATCCTTTACCCGAAACCCGCAATTCGGCAGACCTTCGGGAACATCGAGTCCGATATGGATACGGTATGTCGCGTTACAATCGCCGCAATGCGCTTTGATCCGGCTTTGAGGTTCAAGGCGGTTAAAGGAAAATGTCAGGATCTCGGGATGTTTGCGAATAATCTTCATCGTCTGCGGAAATCGACGTTGTTTCGATTTGAGCGGCATCGCCCATGCGCGCAGTCCGATGGTTTGCCAGTCCTTTTCCTTTTCGACCAGAGATGTGTTGAAATAGGGATCCATCTCGGTTGTAGAAACATAAGCGCGCAATTCTGAATGACAAACATCAAGATGGCTCAACACGTCTTTCACGGCGTCAAAATGGTCGACAGAAATGAATTCGGCTTCGCT
>CBDUBP010000354.1:0-2021 GCA_965365415.1 uncultured bacterium
TTATTTATCAACCACTTAAACACAAACTATGAGAAAAATTACGCTTCTGATTGCGGTATTTTTTATCTCTTTCCTTGGCCAGGCGCAAATCGCGGATGGCAGTATTGCACCTGATTTCACGGTAACGGACATCAACGGCAATACGCATTCACTTTCTGAATATCTTGCTGCCGGAAAGACCGTAATCATCGATATCTCAGCTACATGGTGCGGCCCATGCTGGAATTATCACAACAACCACACGCTCGACGACATGTATTCGGCATATGGGCCGGACGGTTCAAATGAAGTTGTCGTGCTATTTGTCGAAGGTGACCCTCAAACTACGCTTGCCGACCTGAATGGAACCGGCAATAACACGCAGGGTGACTGGGTTGCGGGCAGCCCGTATCCGATCATCGATAGCGGAGAGATCGCCGACCTGTTCGAAATTACTTACTTCCCGACTGTCTTCAGGATTTGCCCAAGCGGTGTCGTGACTGAAGTTGGAACCGTTGGAGCAGCAGCATTAAGGAATGGCATCAACAGCAATTGCGCGCTGACACTTTCAGGAGTAGCCAATCATGCGAAAGCGCTTGCCAACGAAAATTCATTTTGCGCATCGACGGGAGCGCCTGTCGTAAAGCTTAGAAACCTTGGAAACAACGTCATTTCTTCAGCAACGATCAATGTATTGGAGAACGGTTCAGTGGTTTCGACTTTGCCATATACCGGAACAATTAACTCGTTTACTACTAAAAACATCACAATGCCTTCTGCGGTTTGGAATGCAGGTTCTGAATATACATTCGAAGTTGCAGACGTCAATGCTTCGCCGTTGTTCGACGACAGCCATGACAGCGCCGATATGGGAATCCGCATCGCGGAGCAAGCTGAGCTGAACGTGACTTTAAACGTCTATACCGACAACTGGCCGACTGAAATTTCATGGAAACTCAAAAACAGTTCGAACGTCGTGGTTGCGCAGGGCGGACCTTATATTGGTGGTGCGAACGGCGGTGGTGCCGATGCGAACACGACTAAAGTCCACGACCTTACACTTGTAGCAGGCGAATGTTATTCGCTCCAGCTTCTTGATTCATATGGAGATGGATGGAGCCTTGGAAATACTCCTCATGGCGTTGAGATCTTTTCGAATGGAGTTTCGATCTACAATCTTGAAGTCGGCGCTTTCGGAACATCTTTGAATAAAACAGCCGTAATGAGTACATCGGCACTTGGAGTTGGCGAGAACGAGAATGTCCGTTTCGGAATCTCTCCAAACCCAACAACAGGAATTATCCGAATCAACACCGAATTGCCTGTACAGGTTACGATTTCCGACATCCTTGGAAAAGTGGTTTATCGCGCGGCCGATGTGACAGCCGATACGCAAATTGATTTGTCAGGATTCCAAAAAGGAATGTACATGGCGCAGATCGCAGGTGAAAGCGGAACTTCAACACAAAAAATAATTTTAAATTAATTGATAGAATGAAAAGGATTTTTATTGCAGCATTAGGATTATGTTCGGCGATCGGTTTCGCGCAGCTCGAATTGACAAAGCTCGACGGAACACCAATCAACAACGGCGACGTATTCACTTATGCTGTAAACACTGAACCGGGTGCTTATCTCGGAATTAAGATTTACAATACTTCGGATGAAGATATGCTTGTCAAAGCACAGGTGGTCGACATGACGAATTCAACCGGTACGAATCTTCAATTCTGCGTTGCCGACGTTTGCCTGTTGTCGGTTACCGAAGGAAACGTATTTCCAAATTTCCCGGCTTCAATCCCGGCTAACGGCGAAAACAGCAATTTTGACCATTTCGTCAATTACAATTCCGGGATCGATCAGACTCAACCGGTTGAGTATGTTCTGAGGATTTTCTTTGCTGACGAATCAGGAAATCAGGTCGGCGACGATGTGACCTTTACCTATCGATACGTATCGGCACTTGGCACGAACGATCTGTCGCTGGAAAACCTTGGCATCGCTGTGAAGTCGACAGTTGTCTCACAAGCGCTTGAGATGAC
>CBDUBP010000355.1:0-2017 GCA_965365415.1 uncultured bacterium
CGCGATGTCGCCATCGCGATGCTGTCAATCCAATATGTCTATGAACTTTTATTCTATTCCTTTCGCTTTTCAAAGCTTCCCTCTCAAAGCGGGTGCAAAAGTACAACAGAAATTTACTTATGCAAGAGAAAAATCAAAAAATAAATCTTAAATTTTTCTAACCCCTGATTATCAGTTTCGATCACCAAAAAAATTATATTATTTCTAGCTACTACTGAAAAGTCGGGTGGCAAAGATATAACGAAAGGGGCTCGCAATCCAAATTTTTGTTGCGGAAAATTTCAACAAAAACCATTTTCAATACAAGATTCAGCATTGTTGCTACTATTTCCCGAATCAGCTATCTTTGCCACTCTGAAATTCTAAATGATGATCAATATAACCTTGCCGGACGGCTCTCTTAAGGAATTCCAAAATGGTGTGACACCGATGGACGTCGCTAAAAGCATCAGCGAAGGACTCGCGCGCAACGTCATCTCCGCGTCCTATAATGGTACGACGATCGAAACTACGACACCGCTGACAACCGATGGTTCGCTTGTCCTATATACATGGAATGACAAGGACGGTAAGAAAGCATTCTGGCATTCATCATCACACGTGCTTGCACAAGCGCTCCAACAATTGTATCCCGGAGTAAAATTGACGATCGGTCCGGCCATCGAGAACGGTTTCTATTATGATGTCGATTTCGGGGATCATAAAGTCTCGGACGCCGACTTTAAAAAGATCGAAGACCGAATGCTTGAAATTGCACGTGAGAAGCATGAGTTCATTATGCGTTCATCAAGCAAATCCGACGCACTCGCTTTTTATAAGAAGGACAACAATCCATATAAAATTGAATTGATCGAAAATCTTGAGGACGGAACGATCACATTTTGCGACCATTCAGACTTCACGGACCTGTGCCGTGGCGGACATATTCCCAACACGGGAATCATAAAGGCCGTAAAAATCATGAGCATTGCAGGTGCATATTGGCGCGGCGATGAAAAAAACAAACAGCTTACGCGTGTTTACGGTATTTCGTTCCCAAAACAGAAAGACCTTACAGACTACCTCGAACTGCTCGAAGAAGCAAAACGTCGCGACCACAGAAAACTCGGAAAAGAACTCGAACTATTCGCATTCTCGCAACGCGTCGGTCAAGGTTTGCCATTGTGGCTTCCGAAAGGCGCGGCACTTCGTGACCGTCTCGAACAATTTTTGAAAAAAGCGCAAAAAAAAGCAGGTTACGAACAAGTTGTCACTCCGCATATCGGTCATAAGGAACTATATGTAACTTCGGGCCACTATGCGAAATACGGGGCCGACAGCTTCCAGCCGATCCACACGCCGGCCGAAGGAGAAGAATTCCTGCTAAAGCCGATGAACTGTCCGCATCACTGTGAAATATACAGCACCAAACCCTGGTCGTACAAAGACCTGCCAAAAAGATATGCTGAATTCGGGACCGTTTACCGATACGAACAAAGCGGTGAACTCCACGGATTGACACGCGTTCGCGGCTTTACACAAGACGACGCCCATATTTTCTGTACGCCTGATCAGCTCGATGCGGAATTCAAAAAAGTCATCGATCTGGTGCTGTACGTATTCGGATCTCTTGGTTTTGAAAATTTCACTGCTCAGATATCGCTGCGCGACAAAGAAAACCGCGAAAAATACATCGGATCGGATGAAAACTGGGAGAAAGCCGAAGCTGCGATCATCAATGCGGCAAAAGACAAAAACCTGACGACGGTCATCGAATACGGTGAAGCTGCTTTCTATGGCCCAAAACTCGACTTCATGGTCAAGGATGCACTCGGCAGACCTTGGCAGCTTGGGACGATCCAGGTAGATTACAATCTTCCGGAAAGGTTCGAGCTAACTTATAAAGGATCAGATAATGAGCTTCATCGCCCGGTCATGATCCACCGCGCACCATTTGGATCAATGGAGCGATTCATCGCAGTATTGCTGGAACACACAGGTGGCAATTTCCCGCTTTGGCTGATGCCGGAACAGGTTA
>CBDUBP010000356.1:0-1989 GCA_965365415.1 uncultured bacterium
CTTGTGGCCGGGCCGATAGAACGCGCGACACATCTTTTGCCGCAGATCAAACGAAAGCGGTCCTTTAATTATTCAAAAGCGATGGATGGCATCAGCCAAATTGCATGGGGATTGTTTAAGAAAGTCGTCATCGCCGACAATTGTGCGCGGTATGCCAATGACATTTTCAACAATCATGCGGAGATGAATTCGATTTCGCTGATCCTCGGCGCATTGTATTTCACTTTCCAGATCTACGGCGATTTTTCCGGTTATTCCGATATTGCACTCGGAACGGCGCGTCTGCTCGGGATCGATTTGTTGCGCAATTTTGCCTTCCCGTACTTTTCGCGCGATATTGCCGAATTCTGGCGCAGGTGGCACATTTCGCTGTCAACATGGTTCCGTGATTACCTCTACATTCCTCTTGGTGGAAGCAAGGGCGGGATGTGGATGAAAATCCGAAATACGTTCATAATCTTTCTGGTGAGCGGTTTTTGGCATGGCGCAAATTGGACGTTTATCATTTGGGGCGGACTCAACGCGTTGTATTTCCTGCCGCTGATGATCACGAACAGCAACCGGAACAATCTGGGTATCGTCGCCGAAGGCAGGATCCTGCCATCAATACGGGATGCATTTGCGATTGCCGTAACCTTCGTGCTGACAATGTTCGCGTGGATTTTCTTCAGGGCAAACAGCGTAACTGAAGCCATCAGTTACATTAAGGGCATTTTCGCAATGAATTTTGCAAAAGGGTTTGAGTATTTGCCATCTGACAGGCATACGCCCGAATTTCTGGCAATAATAGCCGGATTCATGATCGTCGAATGGTTTTCGCGTGAGCATGAGCATCCGGTGGTCGGGCGATTCAAATCGGTTAAATTGCTGATGATCATTTTCGGAATAATTGTCTTAGGTGCGTTTTCTGATGTCAGCCAATTCATTTATTTCCAGTTCTGATGAAAGCATTCCTAAAAAATATAATTGTAATCTTTCTCGCTGTGCTGGCGATGTTATTTGCGTTGGATCTTGCTTATACGAAAATCTACAGTACGTCGGAGCCGAGAACGAAATTTCAGGTATTCCGAAGTTTCAAAGGTAAGCACATCGATTACATTTTCCTCGGTTCGTCGCGGGTTGAGAACGGGATCGTACCTTCAGTTATCGAAGAAATAACCGGAAAGACAGCCTATAATTTTGGCTTCCAGGCCTCAAAGCTCAATGACATTTTTACCATACTGAAACTACTGAAGGAATACGATATCAAGCATGAAAAGGTCTTTATCCAGGTCGACTATATTTTTGATATGGACGGCCGGTCAAATGTCCTTCCCCATGAAATGGCACCATTTCTCCACGACAACGATGTGACGGAAAACTACTATTCGGGCGAATCGGATTTCTACCTGTTGAAATACGCGCCGTTTTACCGCTACAATGCGTTCGATCACAAGATCGGCTTGAGGGAAGTGATCTTAAACTTGTCGAAAAAGAAAACCAATGTCACGGCAACGAAAGGTTACATGCCGCTTTTCGGCAGCAAAGTCGATACAATTCATGCGCTACCCGCCATGATCCAGGACCGCAATGCTACGTTTGATGCGATCCGAAAATACTGCAATGACAATAAAATCGACGCTGTATTTTACTGCGCACCGTTTTGGAAGGGATCGAAAAATCTCGATTACATCAGGAAGCTTAAAATGAAAATTCCGGAGTTAAAGGATTTTTCGACGGTGATACAGGATTCTGCGTTGTTTCAGAATAACTCGCATTTGAATGATAGCGGTGCGAGGGAGTTTTCAAAAATTCTTAGTAAAGAACTTTTGACAGAATAGGATTTACCGTGAAGGTGCGAGTTAAAAAGAATCTTTTACCGCGAAGGCGCAAAGGCGCGAAGTTTTTTATTGTTTTTGGAATGGCTTTAAGTAGTTCGTCGTGCCTCCTCACTATTTCTTCTTCTTTGCCTGGCCGCAAACCGAGCTTGCGAGGTTCACCGAACACCGT
>CBDUBP010000357.1:0-1987 GCA_965365415.1 uncultured bacterium
AAACCTTTACGGAAACCGCGGCTTCGATTCTCAACTTTATGTGTCAGGTTGAAATTCTGAGGGATAGACGGAATTTTTAGCAAATTAAATTTCAAAACCGATTCGTCCGCAAAGACGAGATTCTTAAATATGAAATCCCCGTTAGCCGAAACTTCTGCGTAGTCTGAAAGAAATTCTGTAGCCGATCGTAACAACATGCGATAGTTTTTTGGGTCGCTGACCTTTCTGCCGATATTTCCTGCGAGCGACAGGCCGATATCGAAATCATATGTCAATTTTGGTATTTCAGTCAGCATCCGGTGCCAGTCGTATTTCGATTTGGGCCTGGTCATCATGAAAAGATCGATCTGAAATTGATTTGCCTTGGTTTTCTCTTTCAGCAATGGCGCAAGATTCTCTGACGGCGAACTGAAATATGAATCGATCCACATGGTGGACAAAAGATCGTTCGATCCAATCGTTTTTGATGCTGCCGGGAGAACCGTGACACTCATGTTACATTTTGCGAAACCATTGTTTCCTTTGATTTTATAGAAACCGTCTGTGGATTTTTGCGATTCAAGTTGGGTCCTCACAACGCCCGGAAATTCAAAGATAGAACGCTCTGCGATCTGGCTCATGTCGGCGCTGAGGAGTCGTATTGTGTTCGTTCCCGGGAACAGGTTCTGACTCGTGATTACCAATTCTTTTTCGCTTTTTCCATCAAAGTTAAGGTCGAAAATATTCGTCTTTTCGTTTTGTTGAATAACGATATAGAATGGAGATTTCTGTGAAGACAGATATGTCGGTGTCGCCCTGAATTTCATCAGCGTTTTTCCGGGAGCAGCGAAATTATTCAATTCGATTGCAATACCGGATTCGGCGGCTGGCAGAACGCTTTCCCGCCTGATTCCATTGACCGTGCAAACGGCTTTCAAGGTTTCGCCTGAGGGTGTAAGATATGTTTTCCCGATGCCATATGAATTCAGGATCATTGTCGCGATGACGGTGCCAGAACCATTAACGATCTGTGCTTCTTTGACGCCAACGGGTAATCCGTTGCAGTCTGTGACTCTAACCGTGACATTATTGATCACACCCGAAACCAATTTTCCGCCTTCGGGAAAGATGTCAATCTTAATATTTGTGAGGTCCGGGCTTTTGCGTTCAATGATCGATGGATTGTCGGCATTGATCACGTCGACAGTATATACAGCCGATTCGTCTTCTGAAAAATTGTTCATGTAATTGGTATAGAAATGCAGAAAATATACCCCCGAAGGATAGCTTTTTTCGAGCTTGAAATTTCCTGTAAACGAACCTCCTTGGCAAAACAGCAACTGTTCCTGCATTTTCGCGCCCGAATTGTCGTAAAGGACAGCAAATACATTTGTTGTTTCGATAAATGGCGTATTTGTCTTTTTATTGAATACGTAACCTTTTAGCCAAATCGTTTCATGTGACAAGAAAACTTCCTTATCCAGGTGGACATGGATGTTTTCGCGGTCCATATAAAAATAATCGTTGATGGCGGTAATGATCTTATCCTTGTCGGTGCTTTCCTGCGCCAACGCTTTTGTTGAAAGAATCGAAAGGCCGAAAAATAAAAAGTAAAGTTTTTTCATATTATTTAGGTTGCGGGTAAATATATGTTTTTCGTTTAAATAACAATTACGGGAAATAAAAAAGGCACCCGAAAGTGCCTTTTTTTTTAAAATATGGAAGCCTGATTACATCATGCCTGGCATTCCGCCGCCCATAGGCATTCCGCCTGCAGGCGATTCTTCTTTGATGTCTACCAGCGCACATTCTGTCGTTAAGATCATTCCTGATACTGACGCAGCATTTTCAAGCGCGACCCGGGTAACTTTTTTAGGATCGATGATTCCGGCTTTTAGCATATCGACATACTCATCGGTTTTCGCATTGTAACCGAAATCGCCTGAACCTTCCGCAACTTTTGCGACAACCACTGAACCTTCAAGTCCCGCATTCTCCACAATGGTGC
>CBDUBP010000358.1:0-1980 GCA_965365415.1 uncultured bacterium
GATTCCCATTACACGGCAGGTACGGATGACACGAAGTGCAATCTCGCCTCTGTTTGCAATAAGTACTTTTTTAAACATCCTTTTTAATTTGAAGATTTGAAAATTTGAAGATGCGCTAAGTCACGTTCAGATTAAGAAGGATCGATAAGGAATAATGGCTGGTCGAACTCTACAGGCGACATGTCATCGACGAGGATCTTAACAATTTTGCCTGTATGTTCAGATTCAATTTCGTTGAATAGTTTCATCGCCTCGATCACACAAAGGACATCACCTTTGGAAATTGTACTGCCCACCTCCACAAACACAGGTTTGTCTGGCGCGGGCCTACGATAAAAGGTTCCGATAATTGGCGATTTTATCGTGATATATTTTGAAGAGTCGTCTGAAGCGGCTGCGGCCGGTGCGGCTGAAGCGGCGGCTTGCTGTGCAGGTGCCGATTGCTGAGGCTGCTGTTGCTGAATCATCGGAGCCTGCTGGACATATGTGTATTCCGGAGCGCTCGCTTCACTGGTTGTACGGATCGTGATTTTGAAATCGTCCATTTCCAGCTTGACCTCGGTGGCTCCTGATTTTGCCACAAATTTGATCAGGTTCTGAATTTCTCTGATATCCATGATTAAGATGTTTGGTTGTTTTCTATTTTTTTATCGTATGCCCATTTCAGGTAGATGGCGCCCCATGTAAATCCACCGCCAAAAGCGGCGAATATCAGGTTGTCGCCTTTCTTGAATTTATCCTCAAAATCGCTAAGCAATAGTGGTAATGTTCCTGACGTCGTATTTCCGTAGCGGTGGATATTGACCGGCACTTTCGATTCATCAAGACCCATCCTTTCGGCGGTCGCGTCGATGATTCGTTTGTTTGCCTGATGCGCTATGAGCCAGTCGACATTCTCTTTTTCAAGGTCATTTCGCTGCATGATCTTTTCGCTGACATCAGCCATACCCGTGACTGCATACTTAAATACGGTTTTTCCATCCTGGAAAACGTAATGCTGGCGGTTGGTTACGGTTTCGATCGATGGCGGAAGCATTGATCCGCCTGCGTCGATCTTTAAATACTCGCGGCCAATTCCGTCCGACCTCAAATATTCGTCTACCAATCCGAGTCCGTCGTAATTCGGTTCAAACAAAACGGCGCCCGCGCCATCACCAAAGATGATGCACGTGGCACGGTCGGTATAATCGATGATCGACGACATTTTATCTGCGCCTATCAAGAGAACTTTTTTATATCTTCCGGATTGTACATATGCCGCGGCGGTCGACATTCCGTAAAGGAAACTTGAACACGCTGCCTGAAGATCGTAGGAGAAAGCGTTTACCGCTCCGATTTGCGTAGCGACATAAACACCTGTGGAAGCAACCGGCATATCCGGTGTTGTCGTGGCCATGACGACCATATCGATTTCAGCCGGGTCTATATTGCTTTTCCGAATAAGGTCTTTTGCTGCTTCGATTGCGAGGAAAGAAGTGCCTTTCCCTTTTTCCTTCAATAACCGTCTTTCCTTGATGCCCGTACGTGTAGTGATCCATTCATCATTGGTGTCGACCATCGTTTCCAGGATTTGGTTTGACAGCACATAATCCGGAACGTAACCACCTACCGCTGTGATTGCGGCTGTAATTTTACTCATTGCCAGTTTTTTTCTAAGAGACCCCGAAACAAGGGGTGGAAATTACAAAAAATATTTCGAAAAGGCTTTGTGAAGCAGCGCTAAAATCTTGCGAAATCTGCCCCAATAAAAAAAACTCCCACAATGTGAGAGTTCCTCTTTTCGATTCCTATAAAATTAAGCAACGGCAATCTGCTTGTCGATCACCACCTGGCCTCTGTAGTACATTTTGCCTTCATGCCAGTAAGCCCTGTGATACAAATGCGCTTCGCCGGTTACCGGGCACGTAGCGATTGTAGCAGCTGTAGCTTTATAGTGTGTTCTTCTTTTATCTCTTCTTGTTTTGGAGACCTTTCGCTTAG
>CBDUBP010000359.1:0-1979 GCA_965365415.1 uncultured bacterium
GTAATCCTGATAGCCATCAAGGTCAAGATCCGCAGGGCCGGCAAAGTTAAAGTTGTTGCAAGTATTCAGGCTGACCGGTGTAATTCCTGAATAAACGTTATTTCCGAAATTCTTAAACCAATAGCCGCCACAATCAGAGCCGTTGCTTACCACATCGACGAGGCCGTCATTATCCATATCGGTCAGGTACGACTGATAGATCGACGGCGATGAAGAACTCGTATAGATATTTGTCTGTACGTAAACATCCTCATTCAGTTCAAATTGAATGATTTTTTTGCTTGGGGTGCCGCCTGTGGAAACGATCAGTTCCTTCAACTGGTCCATGTCAAGATCAGCAAATTCGAAAGAATAAATGTTCACTCCACCCGGAGCTATGTAAAAGGATGTCGCAGGATGGAATCCGCCGGTTCCGTTGTTGCGCAGCAATGTCATTGTGTCGTTGCTCAATTCAGCTACAATGATGTCGTCGAATCCGTCATTGTTGATATCACCGACTTCCAGTGTCGACAAGAATGAATTGTATGGCAAAAGCTGTTTGGTTCCGAAAAATCCGGATCCCATGTTCTTGATCCATGTTACGCCTGATTCACGGTCGCCAACGACGATGTCTTTCTTTCCGTCATTATCGATATCGAGCAACCGCACGGTCGAGACATCGTCATAATCGGAACTGATAAGGATTTTTGCCGAAAAGGTGTTACTGCCCTGGTTCTTGAACCAAAGCACCTCGTTGGCTGACGAAGAAACGCTGCCGGTGGATCTTGCCGCAACGATGTCGATGTCGCCATCATCATCCATGTCATTGAATACGTAGGATTTCAAAAAGTTTGCGCTTGGCGCTACCAGCGTGCGGGTTCCGAACTGTTGCGCAGCAGCGCCCATAAACATGTGGGACGCGATAAAAGCAAAGAGTAAATTTTTTTTCATTGATGTTTGGTTATTTGTGGCGCGAATGTAAAGTTTATTTATTAAGAAAATACCGGTAGGAAGAATATTGTTTATGCTGGCTAAAGCGGCTGCAGATGGCGCGGACTAATTCCTGCTTTTTGCCGGGAATTTGGTCACGAACTGCAAGTCCGCCATCTCACTATAAGACGCGCCATCTCATTGCAACTCTGCACCCTGAACTATTTTTCAAGTTTCATCCAGAAGTAATCGTTCCAGCCTTCGATCAAGCGTGTTGGATCAGTATTTTTGGTTCTGTCCTGTTCCGCAATCTGCACGATTTTTTTATCCTTCACTGTAAATTTGTAGTTTCTCGGTTTTGGTTCTCCATCAATCGAAAGTTCGACCCTGTAAGCGCCATCGGTGAGGCTGGCATACTTGATTTCCCCTGGTTTGTCGACGAGTTTGAAAGCACATTGCACCTCATTCCACTTTGCCTGTTCCACCTGTGCGGTGTTCGGTCCGTTGCCATAATGCTGCGCATACAGTTTGTTGTCCTTGAACATCTTTGCAGACCATTTGACGCTTTTGTTTGTTTTTCGGCTGTTGGCAGGATCGGGTTTAAATTCTTCATGCGTGAGATAAAACCCAAATAGCAAATTCCCGGTATCGGCATAATTCATATAGGCGAAGTTGTTCCACGGTCCGCGCGTCACGAACATTTCCTTGGTTGCGCCATAAGGATCACTGTTGACCAATTTGTGCAGCTCGAAATCAAACGCGTAGAACATCTTGTCGCCCGCATAAAAATCAAGCCTGTAGTTGCCCGGTCCCCAATCGGTTATAAACGATTCGATGTTTACCGGATAATATTTCAATTAAACATCTGACCGACAGACGTTTATCAAGTCGTGTTAATAAATTTAACCCGATTCAAGCTGGTTAAGATCAAAGTTGGACATCTATCTTACGCATTAGGAAGTGAGCGATGAATCAAGTTCCCGAATGTAGTTTTTGTAGCAGAATCGAGCGTGAAGCTGGAAGTTTCTTGCCCGGACTATTCAACGCTTTTATCTGTTTTGACTGTATGG
>CBDUBP010000360.1:0-1978 GCA_965365415.1 uncultured bacterium
TTTACCGATGGACGCTGCGTCGCAATGATCAAATGGATCCCGATCGCACGAGCAAGCTGTGCAAGCCTCGCGATTGGTGTTTCGACTTCCTTGCCCGCAGTCATGATCAGGTCGGCAAATTCATCGACGACAAGCACGATATAAGGAAGAAAACGATGTCCGAGCTCAGGATTTAATTTACGGCCGCGGAATTTCTCATTGTACTCTTTTATATTCCTGACCATCGCATCCTTTAGCAGGGAATAGCGGTTGTCCATTTCTACGCAGAGTGAATTCAACGTATTGATAACCTTTGTGTTGTCGGTGATTATCGCGTCTTCTACATCAGGCAGTTTTGCAAGATAATGGCGTTCGATTTTGTTGAACAATGTCAGTTCCACTTTCTTCGGGTCGACCAATACAAATTTAACTTCCGCCGGATGTTTTTTATACAGCAATGATGTCAGGACCGCATTCAATCCAACCGATTTTCCCTGGCCTGTCGCTCCCGCCATCAATAAGTGAGGCATCTTGGCAAGATCGACTACGAATGTTTCGTTCGAAATCGTTTTACCCAAAGCAATTGGCAGCTCCATTTCGGCTTCCTGGAATTTGGCTGCGCCGATGGCACTCTTCATTGAGACCATCGTCGGGTTTTTGTTCGGAACCTCGATACCGATCGTTCCTTTGCCCGGAATCGGGGCAATGATACGGATGCCTAATGCCGATAATGAAAGCGCGATGTCATCTTCGAGGCTTTTGATCTTTGAAATACGGATTCCTGCTTCGGGAACGATCTCATATAGCGTTACCGACGGTCCGACCGTGGCCTTGATCTGTGCGATCTCGATCTTATAATTGCGAAGTGTTTCGACAATACGGTTCTTGTTTTCCTCGAGCTCTTCCTGGTTTATCGTAATGCCGCCCGATGAATATTCCTTCAAAAGGTCGAGCGTCGGGAATTTGTAATTTGAAAGCTCAAGTGTCGGATCGAAAAGCCCGAAATCCGCGACAAGCTTTGACGCAAGGTTTTCTTCGATGACATCTTCTTCCGGAGCTTTCTCGATCACGAACGCTTCATCGCTTGTGTGGATGATCTGCGGTTCGTGATGCACATGCGCAACCGGTTCGGGTTGAATCGGTTCAGGAGGTTTTGGCTGGTGATCAAGGATCAATTCGCTTGGTTTACCAATCGTTGGTTTCAGATCATCGCGATTGATTTCGAATTGCGAGGGCTTGATTTCCGGTTCAGGAATGGTTTCTTCTTCATCGTCGACCGCAAATTCCTCAAGATTGTATTCGGCTCCCGGCGCTGCAGTTGCAGCTTTTACGTCTGCAAGGTCGGCATCAATCTCCTTTTTCGTACGTTCAAAAAACGACTTTACAGCATCAGGCGAGATTTGTATCTTAAAGATCAAATAAATTATAATTCCGAATACCAGTACGAGCAGGGTCCCGGTTTTCCCAAGATAATCCTGAAGGAACAAATTCATTTCGAATCCTATCACGCCGCCAAGCTCAGGAAGTGAGGTCGCAAAAAACCCGAACAGGATGGAGGCGATGATTATTACGAAAAGATCCCAGAACCAGGTATTCTTTAGCCTCTTCAGCGGAATGTCCAAGGCCAGGAATGCACCGGTCAAAAAGAACAGCTTTACAAACATGAATGATGCAGCGCCAAATCCGCGGTAAATAAAGAAATCAGCGAGATATGCGCCAATTTTCCCCAACCAGTTTCGCGTCCTCTCAGACCTGTCGCCGAGCGCCTGTACCGCACTTTGGTCGGCCTGGCCGTAAATGTAAAATGAGATGAAGGCAAGCAGCAAAGAAATCGAAAAAAGTACAAGCAGCGAACCGGCAAGCATCTTGTGCTGGCGTGAGAATTTAAACGGTTTCTTTTCGCGGGGTTTGTCGTCTGCCGCAGCTTTTGCCTTTTTAGCCATTCGCCAAATATATTATAAAAATTTGGGGACGTAAATCAATAATCCGATTGCAATTG
>CBDUBP010000361.1:0-1912 GCA_965365415.1 uncultured bacterium
ACCGGAGCCGACTGCCGCGCCGACTGCCGTTGAAGTACTTCCGTCGATTCCGCTCGTCCCGCGATTACAAAAAACTTCAATCGACGGGTCGACGTCAAAAAGCTGCAAATATCGTATCGGCGCACTGTTTCCGACCTGAATCTGGCAGTTCTTGGGAAGTGCCGGGATGATCTTGCTAAAAACATGAAAATCCGAATAAGTTGCAGATGCCGTAAATATATCGTGGCGCTTCATCCGAACGGCTTTCAATTTTGCAAACTGCCGTGAATAATCGCTGAGTACCTTTTTTGTAAACGGAAGGAATTGCCTGAAAAAATCATTCGGCGAAGTTTCGAAGTGTTTGTTGAGGCTGCCGAATGTATCGTAAGCACGAAGCGTGTCAACATGCCAGTGATGTTCGGGCCTGAACGTACGAAGGAATGCTTTTAATCTTTTTGAAACGATCATACCGCCGAACGTCACAACGATTTCCGGCTGGAAAGCCAGAAAATCTTTTCGGGTAAATGGCGTGATGAGCCGATCGATATGAGCCGCAAATGTCGGATGATGGAAATTCGATGTCGCTTCTGTCATCACGACGACCGAATTGTCTTTCGAGAGCATCTCGATCAGTTCCTCGTCAATCTCATCGGGAGGATTCGAGCCCACGATCACAAGTTTTCGCGTAGCTGCATTCCACATGTTCGTATATACGATGATATCGTCGACGGGAATCGTCTTATAAACTTTCGCAAAAGCCGAAATGGTCGAATCCACAGTTAATTTGCGGACGGTTTCATACAGCGGTTCCTCAAACGGGGCGTTGATGTGGACAGGTCCTTTTTCGGTGTAAGATTTATTGATCGCTTTGTTGATCAGGAAATCATTGTCGGGCGATGCATCAACCGACAGGTTCGCATTGTAAAGTGAGTGGTTATCAAATACATTTTCCTGGCGGATCGTTTGCCCGTCGCCGATATCGATCATTTGTGGCGGACGATCCGCTGAAATGACCACGAGCGGGATCTGGCTGTAGAATGCTTCCGCAAAGGCGGGATAAAAATTCAGAACGGCTGATCCGGAAGTACAAACCAAAACCGCAGGCTTTCTTGTCTGCTGTGCGATTCCCACGGCAAAGAAAGCGGCCGACCTTTCATCGGCGATGCTGTAACAATTAAATTTGGGATTACTTGCAAATCCAATGGTCAGCGGGGCGTTTCGTGAGCCCGGGCAAATGACGATATTCGTTAGACCTTTGGCGAGACATATTTGAACGATGCTTTGCGCGAGTGGAATCTTCGGATAAATCATTCAGTGGTTTGGTTTAGTTTCCGCATGCGGATAACAAAAATAACATTACGTCAGCAATTTCGTATTATTCTTCGCTCAAACTTTCGGTATATTTGATAAAAGCCTGAAATCAATGAACATTACGATACGGCCCGCAACCCAAAACGACGTCGGGTCAATCCTTCAGATCGTCAATCATGCCATTGCCGAAACTACCGCGAACTATGATTATGAGCCACATACGATCGAAGACCAGAAAATATGGTTCGACGAAAAGATCGATTCGGGATTTCCCGTAATTGTGGCCGATGTGGATGGTATCGTTGCAGGTTTTGGCACGTACGGGCCATTCAGGTTCAAATATGGATACCGCTTTACAGCTGAACATTCGGTCTATGTGGCAAACAGTTATATTGGAAAAGGCCTTGGTTCTTTGCTTCTGCCGGAGTTGATCCGATTGGCAAAAAACCAGGGCCTTCATTTGCTGATTGGCGGAATCGATGCGTCGAATGAATCGAGCATCCGGTTTCACGAAAAATTCGGGTTTGAAAAGTGCGGCGTAATTCCGGAAGTCGCCTTTAAATTCGGCCGTTGGCTCGACCTTCAATTTATGATGCTAAAACTGTAATCGATTACTTCGAGG
>CBDUBP010000362.1:0-1905 GCA_965365415.1 uncultured bacterium
GATGATGTTTTCCTCGTCATTATCGAAATCTTCCAGTCTCATTTATGTAAGTTACAATGTTGCAAAGCGACAAAGAGACAAAGTACAATTATCAACTGTCAGTTATCACTTGTCAAGTCATATAAAATCGGGCTAAAATAAGCAATTCCAACCGAAAAGCTCCTCCCAATCCTGAATCTTAAATCTTAATTCGTAAATCCTGAAGCAAGTTCTTTTCGCAGGAATTTTGCCGTGTGGCTTTTCTTGTCCTTCGCGACCACTTCCGGTGTTCCCTGCGCAACGATCTGTCCGCCGCCGCGCCCGCCTTCATAACCCATGTCGATAACATGATCCGCGAGTTTGATGACATCCATATTGTGTTCGATCACAAGGACGGAATTTCCTTTATCAACGAGCTTATTAATGACTTCCATCAAAACGCGGATATCCTCGAAATGCAGTCCTGTCGTCGGTTCGTCGAGAATATAGAATGTATTTCCCGTGTCTTTTTTGGAGAGCTCCGTAGCAAGCTTGATCCGCTGCGCTTCACCGCCGGACAAAGTCGTTGATTGCTGTCCGAGTGTAATATAACCCAATCCGACATCCTGGATAGTTTTGACTTTCCTATAAATCTTCGGAATGTGTTCAAAGAACGGAACGGCATCGTCAACGGTCATATTCAAAACATCAGAAATATTTTTGCCTTTATACCTGATTTCGAGGGTTTCGCGATTGAACCGTTTTCCCTGACAGGTTTCGCATTCAACATAAACATCGGGAAGGAAATTCATTTCGATCGTCCGCACACCCGATCCTTCGCATGTTTCGCAACGGCCGCCTTTTACATTAAAGCTGAATCGTCCGGCTTTGTACCCGCGGATCATCGCTTCGGTGGTCATTGCGAATAAATTCCTGATTTCGGTGAAAACTTCGGTGTACGTTGCCGGATTTGAACGCGGTGTTCGCCCAATTGGACTCTGATCGATGTCGATAACTTTGTCGATATGCTCAAGTCCGTCGATCTTCTTGTACGGCGCAGGTTTCTTCACGCCATTGAAATAGTAAGCATTCAAAATAGGGTAGAGCGTTTCATTGATCAAAGTTGATTTTCCGCTGCCTGAAACACCAGTCACACATACAAGTTGCCCAAGCGGAATCGTAACGGATACATTTTTAAGGTTGTTTCCCGATGCGCCTGTCAGTTTGAGGAATTTTCCGTTCCCTTCACGGCGTTTCTCCGGAACGGCAATCTCTTTTTCACCATTTAGGTACGCTGCCGTCAAAGTATGCTGCTTGAGCATTTCGCCCGGTGTGCCGATGGAGACGATCTCACCGCCATGACGGCCGGCAGCCGGACCGATATCAACCACATAATCTGCGCGGACAATCATATCTTTATCGTGCTCGACAACCAAGACGGAATTTCCGATATCCCTCAGCTGTTCGAGTGAACTGATGAGTTTTTCGTTGTCGCGCTGGTGAAGCCCGATGCTCGGCTCATCAAGGATATAGAGCACTCCGACAAGCTGCGATCCGATTTGTGTCGCAAGCCTGATCCGCTGTGCTTCGCCACCTGAAAGAGATCTTGAGCTTCGCGACAATGCCAGATAATCCAGACCTACATTCATCAAAAAGGCAAGGCGGTCATTGATTTCCTTGATGACTTCGGACGCGATCGCAAGCTGCTTTTCGTTAAGATGGGAGTTGAGTTCGGCAAACCAACCGGTAAGCTCCGAAATGTCCATATTCGACAGATCTGCAATGTTCTTACCGTTGATCTTAAAGTACAACGACTCTTTTTTCAAGCGCGTTCCATCGCAAACCAGGCACGCAATTTCATCCATGAATTCCTTTGCCCAGCGCTTGATCGCCGTCGAATCGCTTTCTTCATACTGGTTTTTGATGAAATTCGAAATTCCTTCAAAC
>CBDUBP010000363.1:0-1830 GCA_965365415.1 uncultured bacterium
TTTGGTCGGGCATCTCGCGGGTAACTTACAGCTTGTTTTTGCTGATGCATCGGCTTTCAACGAATATGCGTTGTTTATGACCACCAATCCGGCGGTCAAACTGTTGTCGTATCTGACTTATGCATCGATCATTTTTCACTCTGTCGATGGAATTCTTCTGGCTATCCAAAACAAAAAAGCCAGACCGGTCAAATACGCTTATGAAAGACAGGAAGCGAACACCAATTTTTCCTCTCGAAACATGGCCGTACTCGGAACGCTTCTTCTCGTTTTCATCGTGACGCATATGATGCACTTCTGGGCGCCGATGCATTTCGATAAAAAGATGCCGCTACAGATGATCAGCGTTGATGGTCCGATGCCGGGAATGAAAAACCAATTCTACATCACTTCGGGCTGGGGACAAAGTAAATTCATCCCTGTCAACAGTGTTGATGGCAAAGACATGGTCATCGAAGGAAACAGCTTTTATTACACCAAGCCGATCAGGATCAAATTCGCCGAAGGTTATAAAGACCTGCATAAAATAACGGTGGAATTCTTCAAAGATGAAAAGTATGGATTGATCTTTACGATCCTGTATGTGATTTCAATGGGCGTTTTAGGGTTTCACCTTTACCACGGATTTTCGAGCGCATTCCAGTCGATGGGTTGGAACAACCGAAAATACAACGGGCTTATCAGGAAATTTGGGAAACTCTTTGCGATCATCGTTCCTTTCTTGTTTGCCATCATTCCAGTTTACATCCATTTCTTTCTAAAAGCTTAATCAAATGGCATTAGATTCAAAAATACCAAATGGTTCCATTTCGGAAAAATGGACAAACCATAAAAACCATATCAACCTTGTCAATCCGGCCAACAAAAGAAATATCGATGTTATTGTTGTCGGTACCGGACTCGCGGGAGGCTCTGCTGCAGCAACGCTTGCCGAGCTCGGGTATAGCGTGAAGGCATTTTGTTTTCAGGATTCGCCGCGACGTGCGCACTCGATTGCCGCACAGGGTGGAATCAACGCCGCGAAGAATTATCAGGGCGATGGAGATTCAACTTTCCGATTATTTTATGACACCGTAAAAGGCGGCGATTACCGTGCCCGCGAAGCGAATGTTTATCGTTTGGCAGAGGTTTCCGCAAACATCATCGACCAATGCGTGGCGCAAGGCGTTCCGTTGGCGCGTGAATACGGAGGATTGCTCGATAACCGTTCATTCGGTGGAACATTGGTCTCGCGGACATTCTATGCGAAAGGCCAAACGGGGCAACAATTGCTTTTGGGTGCTTATTCTGCAATGAACCGTCAGATCGGACGCGGAAAGATCAAAATGTACAACCGCCATGAAATGCTTGAGCTTGTTGTCATTAATGGCAAAGCACGCGGAATCATCGCAAGAAACCTTATAACAGGCGCCATTGAAAGACACTCCGCGCACGCGGTTGTGATCGCCTCGGGCGGTTATGGAAACGTTTTCTTCCTTTCTACCAATGCCATGGGAAGCAACGCGACTGCTGCCTGGAAAATCCATAAAAAAGGCGCGTATTTCGCCAACCCGTGCTATACACAAATTCTCCCTACGTGCATTCCTGTCTCGGGAGATCATCAGTCGAAACTGACATTGATGTCGGAATCGCTTCGTAACGATGGCCGCATCTGGGTTCCGAAATCACTCGAAGATGCGCAGGCAATCCGCGAAGGCCGTAAAAAACCGACCGATCTTTCTGAGGAAGAACGCGACTATTATCTTGAAAGACGTTACCCGTCATTCGGAAACTTAGTTCCACGTGACGTCGCATCAAGAGCAGCAAAAGAACGCTGCGATGCTGGATTTG
>CBDUBP010000364.1:0-1822 GCA_965365415.1 uncultured bacterium
ACCAGCTGAGCTAAGGAGGAAGGCGTATGCCTTTTCAAGCGGTTGCAAATATAAAGCGAAATTTTCTTTCGCCAAATAAATTTCAAAAAATTATTTGCCTACAATCGCCTTATAAATATCATTGCCATTCGCGAATAATACCAAGCCGATCAAAAGTACAAAGCCTGTCATCTGCGCATATTCCATAAACTTGTCGCTCGGCTTGCGTCGCGCAATGATTTCATATAGCAGGAACATCACGTGTCCGCCGTCAAGGGCTGGAATAGGCAATAGGTTCATCACGCCGAGCATGATCGAAAGCAACGCGGTAATGCTCCAGAAAACTTCCCAGCTCCAGTTCTGCGGGAAGATGTCGTAAATCGCTTTAAATCCGCCAACTCCTTTATATGCGCCTGTGGATGGCGTAAATATCGCTTTCAGCTGTCGGCCGTAACCTGCAACTTCTTCTTTTCCTTTTTTGATTCCGACGCCGAACGATTCGAAGAAGCCGTATGTTTCGCGGTTGACTTTATAGAGTCCAAGTTTCTCAATATTATCAGCAGGGATTCCGCGTGGATGGCTGATTCCCAAAGTGGCCGAATCAGATACTTTTAATGCTACTTCAATCGGCTTTTCATCGCGCAGTATCGTTGCGGATACCGTTTGCCCTTTCGCCGCTTCAAGCGCGGGAGTTACCTCATCTGCGTATGTGATAGTTTTCCCATTGATTTTCGTAATGATATCCCGTGGCTGCACGACATCTTTGTTGGGCGATTCATCCAAAACGCCATTTACAATGAATGGAATCCGAAGCATTGCAACGAGCTCCTTCTCACCATCGAGAAACTGCGAGATGAAATCAGGCGGGAGATTGATGGTTTTCTGCTCGCCATTTCGTTCAACGACGACTTCCTTGCCAAACAGTATGCTTTCGTTGATCTCGTGGAATTTATTCGGTTTGACGCCGTCGATTGTGATGATCTTGTCACCCGTCTGCAATCCTGATTTTTTTACGACATCGTTTGTGACCCATATTCCGTCCTTCACATCATCATTGGCAATGTATAGATCACCATACGTAAAAGCCATCCCGATGTAGATGATGAATGCAAGGATAAAATTTACAGTCACGCCGCCAAGCATGATAATCAGCCGCTGCCAGGCCGGCTTCGATCGGAATTCATAAGGTTTTGGAGGCAATGCCATCTGGTCCTTATCCATGCTCTCATCGATCATGCCCGAAATTTTGACGTAACCGCCAAGCGGAAGCCATCCGATTCCATATTCCGTTTCGCCGATCTTCTTCTTCAGCAGTGAAAATTTGACATCGAAAAAGAGGTAGAATTTTTCGATTCGCGTTTTAAAAAGCTTTGCAGGAATGAAATGCCCAAGTTCATGAAGCACAATCAGCAATGACAGGCTCAAAAGGAACTGGGAAAGTTTAATTACAATGTCCATCTATCGTTCTCAAATATTGCGCACAAAAATAGTTTATATTTTTCAGCATCAATTAAAAGATTGTTAATAATGCCTGACTCTCTTTCTGCTTTGCGCGTTCGGGGTTAAATTTACGGATGAGCGATTTGTACCGATGCAACCGCCAATGTTACAGGCAAAATGGAAAAACGGAAAGTTGGTAATACCGATCTCGAAATATTCCCCATCGTTTTTGGCGGAAATGTCTTTGGATGGACGATCGATGAAAAGCAATCCTTAAAAATCCTGGACCGGTTTGTCGATGCCGGTTTCAATTGCATCGATACGGCGGATGTTTATTCTCGATGGGCAGATGGAAATTCCGGAGGCGAATCCGAAACAATCATCGGGAAGTGGATGTCGAAAC
>CBDUBP010000365.1:0-1810 GCA_965365415.1 uncultured bacterium
TGTTGGGCAGGATTCCATTGATCTTAACTGCGTAACGGGCTTTGGCGCAGATGACGTCGACATCACTCAGGAAATCCTGATATGTTTTCAGCAATTCGACATGCGGGCGGATGGCGTCCGACAAAGTTTTTAAAATTTTAATGATCTCTTCTTTTTCTTCAAATTCGAGATTCGACAATTCGCGTGAATATTTCAGCGTCGATTCGGGCTCTATGTAGGCGATGCTTCCGGTTTTGGAGCTGCCCAGGATCGTGCCTTTGACTTTCCGGCGGTACATCGACAACACTGCTAGCACTCGCCGGTTTTGGACAAAGCTTTCGCGGATGTCATCAAGGTAGCCCTGCGAATGGTAATGCGTCAGTGCCTGTCCGAAGCTTTGGTTCACTTTTATGCGGACTGAATTGATTTCCCTGCGTATTTCAAGAAGTCCTGGCGACGCTTCATCTTTGATCTCGCCATATTTATCGATGATGGCATCGATGTTTGTGATGATTTCCTTTGTCAGTGAAACTTCTGACGCAATAGAATTTAGGACGGGATAATATTCGTCAAATTTGCGAAAGAATGCAATAAGAGAATTGGCGGTTTCCGAGATCGTGGCGATTTTACGGAACGCCGACGGATCAAGAAAACTTCCTTCAATCGAGAGAAATTTTATTTCATTGCCGATGTTCTCAAATCCGTGATTTGGAATTGCATTATTATTCTGAAATGATGACAAATATTCAGATGTGGCCGCAAGCGCAGTGTGGAGCGCATCCTTATTTTTATACGGAACGATCTCATGCGCTTTGTCCTTTCCCATATCCGTGACGCAAAGTTCAGATACGGTTTCCAATATGGTTGGGAATTGTAAATCCTGCAACGTCTTCTCGGTGATTCCCGTCATTTATAAGCAATTTTAACCACAAAATTAGCCATTTTACCGTTGTCTATACGCGTGTTTTTCGGATTGGATTATCTTTGAAAAAAAATCAGATGCACGACGAATCGTGGCTCTCAGTTTTGCGGGAGGAATTTGAAAAGCCTTATTTCCAATCGCTGCAGGAATTCGTCAGAACAGAATATGAACATCATATTTGTTATCCGCCGCATGCAGACATCCACAATGCGTTTGATCTTTGCAGCTTTGATGATGTTAAGGTTGTCATCATCGGACAGGATCCTTATCACGGTCCAAACCAGGCACACGGACTTTGCTTCTCGGTCAACGATGGCATACCGTTTCCGCCATCACTTCGGAATATCTTTAAAGAAATCAATCAGGATCTCGGAAAACCGATTCCGCCATCAGGGAATCTGACGCGGTGGGCTGAACAAGGTGTGCTGTTGCTGAATGCCATTTTAACCGTAAGGCACGGACAGCCGGGAAGCCATCAAAACCAAGGCTGGGAAAAATTTACCGATGCTGTCATCTCGAAATTGTCGGACCGGAAGCAGAACCTTGTATTCATGCTCTGGGGAAACTATGCACAAAAAAAATGCTCGAAAGTCGACGCATCAAAACATCTTATCCTCGAAACGTGCCATCCATCACCATTGAGTGCCAATCGCGGACCCTGGTTCGGAAGCAAGCATTTCAGCAAGGCAAACGAATATTTAGCGTCTCACGGAAAAGCACCGATCGACTGGTAAATCAGTTGACGGTAAAGTTGTAGAATCCTTCGGCGTTTAGCGTGTTTACGGTAGAGTTGATATTGACGCGGATATTGTTATTCTGACTATTTGAGATCATTTCGACTACGTCCGGTGAAGTGCTGTTATATCCAAAACTTAAGCGGTAATCGCCAGCTTCATCAAGTTCAATACC
>CBDUBP010000366.1:0-1810 GCA_965365415.1 uncultured bacterium
TTCTTCATACTGGTTTTTGATGAAATTCGAAATTCCTTCAAACTCGATCTTGTATTCCTTTGTGATGCCAAGGCTTTTCGACGGAACATCGAACTTTTCCTTGCCGCCGAATAAAATGACATCCATTGCATCGGCTGATATCTTCTCGATCGGATCGCTCATTTTAAATCCAAACTTCTGACCGATGATCTCTAGTTGTTTAAATACCCATGACGATTTGTACTCGCCAAGCGGAACGAATCCTCCGGCTTTGATTGACAATTTTGGATTCGGAATGATCTTTTTCAGATTGATCTCATTTACCGTTCCGATTCCTTTGCAGTTCGGACACGCGCCTTTTGGTGAGTTGAATGAAAAGTTGTTTGGTTCGGGATTTTGATATGAAATCCCTGATGTCGGGCACATCAAATTCCTGCTGAAAAATCGTGCATCATCCGATTCATGTGCCAAAACCATCAGGATGTCGTCGCCGTGATGCATCGCAGTCCGGATGCTTTCATCCAATCGGCGATCGCTTTCGGCCGACTCTTCAACCTGCATCCGGTCGATCACGATTTCAATGTCATGCGTTTTATACCGGTCGAGTTTCATTCCGGCGGTAATGTCTTTAATTTCACCATTGATGCGCACCTTTACAAATCCCTGTTTCGCAATTTGCTGGAACAATTCTGCGTAATGGCCTTTTCGCGCGCGGATCACAGGCGCCAGGATGTTTATGCGTTTACCGTTAAAATCCTGTTTGATCAATTCCTTGATCTGATCGTCGCTGTAACTGACCATCTTTTCACCAGTGACATAGCTGTGCGCATCACTTGCCCGCGCAAACAAAAGCCGAAGGAAATCGTAAATCTCGGTGATCGTACCGACAGTCGAACGCGGACTTTTGCTTGTAGTTTTTTGTTCGATCGCGATGACAGGGGAAAGTCCGTCGATCTTGTCGACATCAGGACGTTCCAAACCGCCCAAAAATTGGCGTGCATACGCAGAAAATGTTTCGATATACCGGCGCTGTCCTTCGGCATAGATCGTATCGAAGGCAAGAGAGGATTTTCCCGAACCCGAAAGGCCGGTGATCACGACAAGTTTCTCGCGCGGAATCGTAACATCTATATTTTTGAGGTTGTGGACGCGCGCACCCAGAACTTCTATATTCTCATCTGATTTATGCATGTAGGTAATGCTCTTTGCGGGCGCAAAGTTACGTTTTTAAAGGCTGTTTTTCAGGCCGTTGTTAGGAAAGATTTTGTTAAAATAATCCCGGTTTCGCTACTCGATGACCAGTTCACGTAATTTCTCGCGATAACATCCGAGCACGGTCGTCTTCGACAGAAATCCGAAGTATTTTCCGTTCGCAACAACAGGTAAGAATTCGTCGCCGGCCGTGTCGAAAGCATCCATCGCGGATTCCATCCCATCTTCAAGTCTGATGACGGCTTTGGGCTGGGAAATGACATCTGCAAGAGGTGAATACTTGATCCTGAAACTATTGAATACGATCTGCCGTACATCGTCAAAATAAATCACGCCTTTCAAATAATAACGCCCGTCAATGACTGCAATCGCCTTTTGTTTGGTGTTGGTAAAAATATCGACGATATCCTGGATCTCATCTTCAGGATGAACCGTCTTGTAATCCTTGTCGACCACGGCGAGCAAATCGATGTTAGAAAGGATATTACGGTCTTTGTCGCTTGTAAACGCCTCGCCTTTATCTGCAAGATGTTTGACATCCATCGAGTATTTTTCAAATTGCCTCGACACGGCAAAACTTATCGATGAGACGATCATCAACGGTACCATAAGATTATAT
>CBDUBP010000367.1:0-1778 GCA_965365415.1 uncultured bacterium
AGTTCCCTGACACATTTTTTTACAATCTGTGAAGGCATTTCGTTTTGGTTAGAGTTGAGTAAAGCCGATATGGCATTCGCTGCCTTTGCGGCTTGAGTGGACAATCTGGATTGTTTGCCCGCGAAGGACTTCCAATGCTTTGTCGGTTAGTATTTGGTTTTGCTGCTTTTTCAAATCATTCTCATCGATCGTCATCATGATTTCCACATATGTCGCATCGGAGGACGATTCTTGATCGCTATTTTCATTATTTGAATCATGGCCGTGAAACTCTGACCATGAAATAAACTCAGCATTCCGCGCCTCAAATTCCGCGATCACTTTTTGGATGTACGATTTGATCTCGGGTTCAGCCGAATCCATGCTCACAATTCCAAGTGAATGCGGAATTTTGAATTTGCAGAATACAGTAATATGTTCAGACATAATAGGTCAGTTTCCGTATGCAAATTTTGATTGTCGTTTTTTCTTCTGCTGATTAAGCATTATCGCAACAATGGCCGTAGTGACTGCGGCCGTGACGGCAAGCTTGACAGCGAGATTCGTACGGTTGTATTTCCATTCGGCTGTCCATCCGCGTTCTTTCGGGATATTTGGAACGATACCGTGTCTGAGGTCATCGAGGATTCCTTCAACCATTCCTATCCGGTCGGCCAATACTAGCGGTACCCATCGGCGCATATCCGACTCACTGTATTTATAAGCCATACGGCGGATCGATCCGCTTAACCCCGAGGGCGGGCTTGATGTGCCGAAAACCGCAGTCAAGTTTGGTCTCTCGACGGATTTCAATATTTCCATTTCGTCAGCCTGCTGTACAGGTCGGGCCCAAACATAACCGCGATGCTCTTCATTTGTCCGCTGCTTCATCGGGTATGTAGGATCATTTTTTAGATCCGCGTCAATTCCCCAACCTTTGATATGGCTATAATCTCCTTTTCGATTGTTTACGAAATCAGAGGGTTTCGTTTCATCTGTAATCATAATCTTTTTATTTGGTTAATTGCGCGCTGATGGCGGGATCAAAACAGGTTTAATGCAATTGTCGAGTTTCGCTGAGAATATATGATATGCCTCGGCAACTTCTTCGAGCGGGACATAATGTGTAATGAGCTCCTTCGGATTTAAAACCCCTGAATGAACATGCTCGATCAATCTTGGCAACAAACGTTTTACCGACGCCTGGTTTGCACGGATCGTGATGCCTTTATTGACCACGTTTCCGATCGGAACCAATGCGTCAACCGGTCCATAAACACCGACAATCGAAACGATGCCGCCTTTTTTGACTGAATTGATGGCCCAATGCAGTGCTGTAGTCGATCCGCCCTGAAGCAGCAATTTTCGTCCGAGGATTGTGTTCATCATATCACCTGCAGCTTCGCATCCTACCGCATCGATGCAGACGTCAGGGCCAAGTGAATCGGTCTGTGTTTTCGCAAATACCACCGGATCGCCGATCATCTTAAAGTTATATGCCTCACATTGCGCAAATTTCTCGGCAAACTCAAGGCGGTAATCCAAATGATCGATGATCACCACACGCCCCGCCCCGAAAAGCCACGCGCATTTCGCGGCCATGATCCCAATAGGTCCGGCGCCGAATACGAAAACCGTGTCGCCGGGCTGGATTCCGCCCATTTCGGCAGCCTGATATCCCGTCGGAACGACATCAGTAAGAAGAACAGCATCGTCAAGATGCATCCAGTCGGGAATAACTGTGGGTCCGACATCGGCGTAGGGAACGCGGACGTATTCCGCCTGCCCGCCATCAAAAC
>CBDUBP010000368.1:0-1764 GCA_965365415.1 uncultured bacterium
ATCAAAAACCACCATCTAAATGGCTAAAATTTAACGACATAAAAATTACATTTGCCGTTCATCGAATATTGTGATGGAATTCGCTAAGTTATTAACAAGCTGGTATTTAGAAAATCGCCGTGACCTTCCATGGCGCGCTACAGCTGATCCATATGCGATCTGGCTCTCGGAAATCATACTTCAGCAGACGCGTGTTGCGCAGGGTTTGCCATATTATTTTGCATTCCTCGACGCATTTCCAACGGTGGCGGATCTCGCTGCTTCCGATGAACAGCGTGTGCTGCGGTTATGGCAGGGACTGGGATATTATTCACGTGCCAGGAACCTGCATTCAACCGCGAAGCAGGTAGCTTTTGAGATGGGCGGAATTTTCCCCGATTCATTCGATGGCTTGCGGCGGCTGAAAGGTGTCGGCGATTACACGGCGGCCGCGATCGCGTCGTTCTGTTATGGGGAACCCGTCGCAGTTGTTGACGGAAATGTTTTTCGGGTTTTGTCGCGAGTGTTCGGAATCGACACCGATATATCGTCATCCCCGGCGAAATCCCAATTTTATGGTATCGCTGCCGAACTGATGCCGAAGGACGACGCTGCATTGTTCAATCAGGCGATGATGGAATTCGGAGCCCTGCAATGCGTTCCAAAAAGTCCGGATTGTCATCGATGCCCCATGAACTCGTGGTGCGTCGCGTATAGATTGGGGAAAGTGGCAAACCTTCCGGTCAAATCGAAAAAGGCAAAGCCAAAGAAACGGTATTTTAATTATCTGGTTTTTTCAGATGAAGAAGCTAAGACCGTTATTAAACAACGATCGGAAAAGGACATTTGGCAGAATCTGTACGATTTTCCGATGATCGAAACTGTTTCGGCTGTTGATGCCAATTCGTTCGTCTCATCGATTGAATGTGAAAATGAAATAATTTTCGTTCATGAACCAGAGAATGTCATCCACAAACTGACGCATCAGCATCTTCATATCAGCTTCTGGAAAATTGCCGTAAAAGGGTCGATGAAAGGAGCCGTTTCACGTGACGAACTCGCTAATTACCCGCTTCCCGCGGCCGTTTTTAATTTTGTTGAAACGTCCGGCCTGAGGTAAATCTTTTGTATATTTGAAAGCAATCAATTCCGCAGAAAATGAACGGTACACTTAACAAGGTCATGTTGATAGGACATCTTGGCGATGAGGTAAAAATGCATTATTTCGAAGGCGGAAACTGCATCGGCCGATTTCCCCTCGCAACAAATGAGGTTTACATCAACAAACAGACGAACGAGAAAATAACTTCCACCGAGTGGCACAATCTCGTCGTTCGGAACAAGGCTGCCGAGATCTGCGAGAAATACTTGTCGAAAGGCGATAAGATCTATGTTGAAGGCCGGATCAAGTCCCGTCAATGGCAGGCCGAGGACGGAGCGACAAAATATACGACCGAGATCCAGGTAACCGAGTTTACTTTCCTGACCACGAAGAAGGATACCGATGCGACACGTCAGCCACAGGGCGAGAACCGTAATTCTTTTGAAACCCAGAATTTACCCGAGAACGACCTTCCATTTTAAGAGCCATGTTTTTAAACGTCAGAATTCCGCTGCTGATGTCGGCATTTATCCTTTTTAGCTGTAACGATGAAGTCGTCCCGAAACCATCTGCGAAACTCCGGCTCGAATACAAAATGCCCGATTATGCGGCATTCGAGAACCGATGCCCGTATACTTTCAACATCAATGCGGACGCGGTGATCACAGAAAAGAACTATTGCA
>CBDUBP010000369.1:0-1763 GCA_965365415.1 uncultured bacterium
TAGCCAGTTGACGAAAGATAATTGGTTTATTTTTGTAAAAAAATAACAGATTGCGAATCTATTTTTTAGGTACCGGAACATCGCAGGGAATTCCTGTCATCGGCAGCGATCATCCCGTCTGCAAAAGCACGGATCAGCGCGATAAAAGACTTAGGGTTTCGGTTTGGATCAGTTGGGAAAACGGGTCGATCGTCATCGACTGCGGACCGGATTTCCGACAGCAGATGCTCACCTCAAAATGCCCTCGCGTGGACGCGATCCTTTTTACCCATGAACATTCCGATCATACCGCCGGCCTCGATGACATCCGACCGTTCAATTTCCGACAGGGAGACATTCCATTGTATGCACATGCACGGGTGATCGAAAATTTGAAACGGCGTTTCGGATATATATTTGAAACCGAAAATAAGTATCCGGGTTCGCCATCGGTAAAGACGATTGAAGTGCGGAACGACAATCCTTTTATCATATCCGGCAAGGAAATCATCCCTGTCGATGTGATGCACGGCAGCCTTCAGGCTTTCGGATACAGGATTGGTGATTTCGCATATCTTACCGATGTGAAGACCATTTCGGAGAAAGAATCCGATAAACTGAGGAACCTTGATGTTCTTGTCATCAATGCGCTTCGGGACGATCCGCATCACTCGCATTTTAATCTTGAGGAAGCTTTGGCGTTTGTGGATCTTGTCGGGCCAAAACGGACATATCTGACGCATATCAGCCATACCATGGGTTTCCACGAGGAAGTTCAGCGCAGGTTGCCACCGAATGTGTATCTTGCATACGATAATTTAGAAATCAATCTCTGATGAAAAAGTCACTTTTCTTATACCTTTTTATCCTTTCAGTCCTTGTCAATGTTTTTACCTATGCCTACTTTACAAAACAGGCATCATTCGGGGATGAGCGATTTAAATCTGCTACCACAAATCTTAAGGACAGTTTGAAGACCGTCACTGCACAGCTTGATGATGCAAATTATTTTGCGCTCGAAAACAACAACAATGCACAGGATTATTTTGCGACGACTTCACCGATCAGCATGTCGCACGAGGAATTGATCCCAAAAGTCCAGGAAAGCCTGCTTGCGCACAATGATCATGCAACAGGAAATCCGTATACGGGACAGGAAATGATCACAGGCAAAAAGTTCATCATCAATAAAGCGAAAGTATTGAACCACCGATGGATCATTGCCGATTTCAGCGATGGCGAATACTGGGGAGAAGTGCTTCTCAAATACTTCGTCAATGGCGACAATACGATTTCATTCGAAGTCATCCAATCGATCGTTTACCAAAAGTAATTACGCGGTTTCCTTCAGCCAGGCAAGCATATCGTAGAAATTCTGCGGAGCAACCCCGTGTCCGACCGGATATTCCCTATAGATATAATCGATGTTTAGCGAATCCAGAACCGGACGTGACATCCGCGCCCATTCAACCGGAACGACCTGATCCGACGATCCATGAGACACAAACATCTTTAATTTTGAAAAATCTCGCGAATCAATTCCGTCCGCTACGATCTCTTTGTTGAGATAGCCGCTCATCGCCACCACGCGCTGGATTTTTTCCGGATACGAAAGCGCAACGGCATAACTTAAGATGCAGCCCTGACTAAAGCCAACAAGTGTGATCTTCGCCGGATCGACCGGATATTTACGAGGCAGGACATCAATAAATGACAATATTTTGTCACGTGAATCGCGCGCCTGCTCATTGTTCGAAAAATTATTCGCATCGCCATAGAAATTG
>CBDUBP010000370.1:0-1762 GCA_965365415.1 uncultured bacterium
CGCCAGTTGGGGAATATACCGGTCATTGGTTTGACCGCTACAGCAACGCCAAAAGTCCAGGAAGACATTCTCAAGAATCTCGATATGACCGATGCCAGGACGTTCAAAGCATCGTTCAACCGGCCGAATCTTTATTATGAAGTTCGTACGAAAACCAAGAACATTGAGTCCGATATCATCCGTTTCATCCGGCAGCATAAAGGAAAATCCGGAATCATCTATTGCCTGAGCCGCAAAAAAGTCGAAGAGATCGCGCAGGTTTTGCAGGTCAACGGGATCAGTGCGGTTCCTTATCACGCCGGACTCGACGCAAAAACGCGCGCCAGGCATCAGGATATGTTTTTGATGGAAGATGTTGATGTTGTCGTAGCCACAATTGCATTCGGAATGGGGATCGACAAACCCGATGTGCGTTTTGTCATCCATCACGACATCCCGAAATCGCTTGAAAGCTACTATCAGGAAACAGGACGCGCAGGACGCGACGGCGGCGAGGGTTATTGCCTCGCATACTACTCGTACAAAGACGTCGAAAAACTCGAGAAATTCATGTCCGGAAAGCCTGTAGCAGAGCAGGAAATCGGTTTTGCGCTCTTGCAGGAAGTTGTTGCCTATGCGGAAACTTCGATGTCGCGCCGCAAATTCCTGCTGCACTATTTTGGTGAGGAATTCGATGAAGAAAACGGCGCCGGTGCGGATATGGACGACAATGTCCGCAATCCGAAACCAAAAGTTGAAGCAAAAGATCAGGTAATAACGCTCTTGAAAACGGTCCGCGACACGAAGCATCTTTACAAATCGAAAGAGATCATCTTTACGCTTACCGGGAAAATCAATGCAGTGATCAAAGCACATCGCACCGATACACAGCAATTTTTCGGGCTTGGGAATGAATTCGACGAAAAATACTGGATGGCGTTGATCCGTCAGGTGCTGGTCGCAGGATATTTATCAAAAGACATCGAAACATACGGCATTTTAAAAGTCACCGAAGCCGGATACGATTTCCTCGATCATCCGACGTCGTTCTTGATGTCCGAAGACCACGAATACAATGAAGCAGAAGATGATGCAATCGTCACCGCTGCAAAAGCAACCGGAACCGCTGATGAAAATCTGATGGGCATGCTTCGGGACCTTCGAAAAAAGCAAGCAAAAAAACTTGGAGTGTCGCCGTTCGTGGTTTTCCAGGATCCTTCACTTGAAGACATGGCTTTAAAATACCCGATCTCGATCGAGGAATTGAGCAGCGTTCACGGTGTGGGGGAAGGGAAAGCCAAAAAGTACGGCAAGGAATTCGTGGAACTGATCAAAAATTACGTTGAGGAAAACGATATCACGCGTCCGGATGACCTTGTTGTCAAATCTACAGGCGCAAACTCCGCGAGCAAGCTCTACATTATCCAGAATATCGATCGTAAACTTTCGCTTGAGGATATTGCGCGTGCCAAAGGAATGACGATGGATGCTCTTTTGAAAGAAATGGAGCAGATCGTTTACTCCGGAACCCGCCTGAATATCAAGTATTGGATCGATGAGCTGCTCGACGAAGACCAGCAGGAGGAAATACATGATTATTTCATGGAATCCGAATCGGATAGGATCGAGGATGCCCTTAAAGAATTTGAAGGAGAATACGATATTGATGAATTAAGGCTCATGCGTATCAAATTTATCAGCGAAGTGGCGAATTAGTTGGATGTCGAAAGTCGAAAGTCGAAAGTCAAATGTCGAACGTCGGAGTCTATAAAGCCTGTAAAGT
>CBDUBP010000371.1:0-1756 GCA_965365415.1 uncultured bacterium
ACCATGCGATCGTATAACCTTTTGCCAAAGCGTGATCGATGATGTCTGTAAGTTCGGTCATCGGCACGTTATAAACCATGTCATAACTCCAGTTGTCAGGCACGGGCAAGACGATCTTCTCGTAATAAGGTGAATCCTTGTACGAAGAGAACTCAACATAATCATTCGGATCGATCCCGATCACTTCCTTCGAAAATGATTGCGGCGTATAATTCTTTCCTTTGTAGGTAAAAGATTCGGGAAGTTTTCCGAAATTCTCATCTAAATATTGATTGATCTCTTTTACCCATGTGGCGGCTTTTGCCGGATCTTCATTTTTGAGGTAACCATCAAGGATTTCTTTAAACTTCTTTTGAAAATCACCCGATTTCACCTTTCCTTTTCCGTAATCTTCGAACGTGTACGCTTCCTGAGGCATTGCGCCATATTTGCGGAAAATGTTCAGCACATCATGCGTTTCACCTCCGTCACCCAGGCCCATGTTACCATTGAAAAGGATGTAATTGCGGGCTTTCGACAAATAAACATAACGAGCTGTGTAGATCTCCGCAATATCGACAGGCTGTTTGCCCATTCTGATCATCTCCGATTCCAAAAATGAATTTCCCGAATAACTCCAGCAAGTCCCCGCGGAACCCTGATTTTTAACCGAAGTCGTTTCGAGGTCGATCATATCCGTAAAATGAAACTTTGTGCTGATCGACGCGTTGTTGATCACTTTTTTAATAAGCTCATCCTGCGCGAAGGTAAATGTGGTCGCAAAAATCGCTGCAAGAACGAATGTCTTCTTTATCATCATTAAAAAATTTAAGTCGTAAATGTAAAAATTTGAGGCGAACGCCCAAAGATTATCTCGTAAAGACTAACGTGTCGCCCGCGGATAAATTGCCATCGAACGCATAACCGTCGGCATTGAATGTCTTAAGGTCGTCGATTGTTTCCGCATTTGAATTAATGATATGACGAACCATCATCCCTCGTGCTTTCTTTGCGAAAAAGCTGAATGTCGACAGTTTGCCGTTCTTATAATCCTTGAATTCAGGAGTTACGACGCGAACTTTGAGGGATTTGGGATCGATGGCTGAAAAATATTCGTGGCTCGCAAGGTTTACAAGAAAATCGCCTTTTTTCAATTCCTTGTTCAGCGCTTTGGTAATTTTGGTTTTCCAGTATTCGTAAAGATTGGAGTACTCTCCTACGCGAAGTTTCGTTCCCATTTCCAACCTGTAAGGCTGCATCACATCCAGAGGCTTGAGCAGACCATAAAGTCCCGACAAAATCCTGAGCTTCTCCTGTAATTGTGGAATTTTCTCCGGCGCGATCGAATAAGCATCCAATCCAATGTATACCTCGCCATTGAACGTATAGATCGCCTGCCGCGCATCGTTGGCAATTTCCTTCGCGCCAAATCCTTTCGAATGATTTCGCTGCCAGTTGAGTTCTGCCAATTTATCAGAGATGTCCATTAACTGCGACAAATCGGCCGGAGACAATTCTTTTAATGTACGGCGGATTTTTTTCGCATCCGATAAAAAAACAGGAACTGTCGCCTCCTGCGTCGGCAGATCGCGCTCGAATTCCAATGTTTTTGCCGGAGATATTACGATTTTCATCATTCGTCTTCCTCGAGTTCCTTTGATTTTGAGTAATTGCGCCATTTCTCGATGCACTGCACCATGTCGTCAGGAATCGGCGAATCGAACCGCATCATTTCCCCGGTGACGGGATGCTTGAATCCGAGCGTTTTTGCATGAAG
>CBDUBP010000372.1:0-1670 GCA_965365415.1 uncultured bacterium
AGCGAGCGGAATGTTGTGCACATCGCAAACGCGGATTAGCATATTCACATCGGCTTCATGCGGATGATTGGCCAGCGGATCTTTAAAAAAGAACACCATTTTCGTTTTTCCTTCGGCAATCCTGGCCGCAATCTGCGCATCCCCGCCAAGCGGTCCCGAGAGCATCTTCAATACTTTAAAACCAGCTTTCTCAGCCTTGCTTCCCGTTGTTCCGGTAGCAACTAGCTGGATGTTCTCGGCAGCAAGGATTTTCTGGTTCTTGTTTAAGAACTGGACCATTTCGGCTTTCATTCCGTCGTGGGCAATTATCGCAACTTCCATCATTGGTTGAGTTTGTGGTATTCTATCAGCCCATCGATCGGACGACGAAGGACGTTACCGAGCTTCAGATCATGCTTTTGCAAAACCTGCTGTAACTCATCGCGCAGGTAAAAAGCGATCGATCCAATGAAATGTATCGGCACTTCACGGCAGTTTTCGTATTGCTCGATGTAATTCGTAACAAAATCCTCCATTCCGGCCATGATGATCTTCCGGCAGAATTCCTCATCCTTATTCTGGATCAGGAATTTCGCAAACGTCGCCAGATAGGCATTCGGATTGGGTTCCTTGTACAAATGATGCTTGATGACATCTGCATCGAGATCATATTCATTTTCAAATTTTACAGCAAGTTCCTTCGGCATTTTATTGAAGTAATAGCCTCTGATCAGCTGTCTTCCAAACTGGTTTCCCGAACAGTCGTCCATTGCAATGTAGCCAAGTGACTGCACTTTCTGATGAAGTTTTGAACCATCAAAATAACTGCAGTTCGATCCTGTTCCCAAAATGCAGACTATTGCCTGTTCCCCTTTCGGAGTCGTCGCATAAACCGCCGCATAGGTGTCCTCGTGGACAGAGACTGCGGCGTTCTCAAAATATTCGCGAAACACATCCGACAGGAAATTTTTCATCCGGTCGGTTCCACATCCTGCGCCGTAAAAGAAAAGATGCGAAACCTTCGACTTGTTCTGCAAGATGTCGAAACGGTCATTAAGCCGCGCGATGATCTCATCCTTCGATAAAACCTCCGGATTCAATCCGAGTGTCTGAGTTGTAAAGAGCGTTTTTCCTTCGTCGTCTATGGAAATCCAGTCGGCTTTTGTGGAACCGCTGTCTACGAGTAACTTCATTTAAGTTGAAAATTTGTGAATTGAAAATGTACCAATGTGGCAATATAACAATTTAGAAATGGTGATGATCCAAATCTAAAATCTAAAAATCTAAAATCTAAAATCTTTTGTGGGCGTTGCCTCGTTCCTCGGCCCGGGCTGTCCACGCTACACGGTAGCTTGTTCCCATCCCTAACGCAAATGTCAACTGAAAGGATATCTTTATTTCTAAATTGATACATTATAGCCGTGAAACGTGTACGCACAAATCCACCAATTTACTCGAATAGCCATACTCATTGTCATACCAGGCGATGATCTTGAAGAATGTCGAATTTAAACCGATTCCCGCTTTCGAATCGACGATGCACGTTCGCGGATCGGAAATAAAATCCTGCGACACGACGTCGTCTTCGGTATAGCCTACGATTCCTTTGTAGTCGGTATCGGCGGCATTTTTTAAAACCGACATGATTTCCTCATATGACGTTTCGCGCGCGACTTTCACAGTCATATCGA
>CBDUBP010000373.1:0-1581 GCA_965365415.1 uncultured bacterium
GTCGTAAACCCGATCCTGATTCGGAAAATACTTCATGGCGACATTTGGCGTTTCGTGGATATGCCGATTATATGTCGACCCCGGAATTTGAAAACGGGATCAAAAAGTTAACTGAACTTGCATCATCAACCCGAACGGCGATGATGTGCTCGGAAGCAGTTTGGTGGCGCTGCCATCGTTCAATGCTGTCCGACCTGTTGAAATCCAGATCATGGAAAGTGCTTCATATATTATCGCCAACCAATCTCTCTGAACATCCCTATACCGGACCCGCGAAAATTGTGGATGGAAAATTGACTTACAAGCCATAAACTGATGGACGAACTCGCTCTGAAGATCCGAAATTGCAGTGTTTGCGCCGACTTGCCGATGGGCACCAACCCCGTTGTCCAGTTAAGCCGAACCTCGAAGATCGTGATCATCGGGCAGGCTCCCGGACGAGCGGTGCACAATACGGGAATTCCATGGAACGACCGCAGTGGCGACACACTCCGCAACTGGCTTGGCGTTTCCAAAAATCAATTTTACGATGCTGATAATTTTTCGATCATGGGAATGGGTTTCTGCTATCCGGGAAAAGGAGTCTCGGGCGATCTTGCGCCGCGTCCCGAATGTGCGAAGTTATGGCATTCGCAGATCTTTGAGTTTTTTGAAAATGATCCGCTGATACTATTGATCGGCCAATATTCGCAACGATACTATCTAAAGCAGAAATTTATCGGAATTACGGAGAATGTGCGGAATTTCGAAAAATTCCTTCCCGATTATTTCGTATTGCCTCACCCCTCGCCGCGCAACCAATATTGGGCGATGAAGAACATCTGGTTTGCCGAAGCGGTTCTGCCGCGGCTTAAATGCATCGTTGCGGAAAAATTAAGGTAAGCTGCCCTTATTGGTTTCCGTTCAGGTAACGCTCAATTTCATCCGGATCGTTGCTTCCCGATTCCTCGATCGCAGTCCTTAATTCTTCAGTTGAAACACCGAACTTATCGCTCCAATATTGCATTTCATAATCTTCGCTGGTAGAAATCCGGTTTCTATCCTGCTGTCCCCTGTTTTCTTTATCGTCAGCCATGATTTTTAATTATTTGTTCACTTAAAATTAGCTGTTCCATTGTCCAAATCGTCCCATTAAAATGTTAAAGAAGATTTTTTCGAACCCAAAAGCAACCCTGACAATAATTTCGCATCTCTAACCATCAGAAAGATTTGTGAGAAAAATTTTGGTAAATGGCTGTAACAAAATTTGATCATGAACTTCTGTGAAAAGCCGGAATTGTCCGGGAATCATCAATCAAATCAAATTTTATGAAAACAAAGATTACACTCTGTTTCGGACTGCTTGCGTCCGTATTTTCCAACAATTTAAATTCTCAATCTCTTGAATGGGCCGGTAAGTATGGCGGCAACGGCGAAGATGTCGTTGTAAACATGCATACCGACGCTGCCGGGAACACCTTTTCCACAGGCTATTTCACGAATAGCTGCGATTTCGATATCAGTGGCGCTTCGAGTGTGATTACAAACGGTGCGGATTACCAGATTTATGTCTCCAAAACAAATGCGAATGGTGAATTCCAG
>CBDUBP010000374.1:0-1518 GCA_965365415.1 uncultured bacterium
ATGTTCCGGCCAGAAAACAGCCGTTCGCCGATGTCATTGTCACAAGCGGACAGATTGTATCCGCTCCCGGAGACGAATCGATCGTCACCGCATCTGCCAGCGGTATCGTGTCGTTTTCAGGAAGTAAAAATACCGTTGGGAGTCCGGTCGCGAAAGGAGCTCCTTTATTTACGATCAGCGGCGGCAATATGACCGAACGCAATGTAAACTCAAGTTTTAATGATGCCAATGCAAACTACAGCAAAGCGAAACTCGAATATTCACGTGCCCGGGAATTGGTGAAAGACCAGATAATTTCACGTCGCGAATTTGAAGAGATCCAGCGGAACTACCAGATCGCACAAACGCAATACAATACGATCGCGCGAAATTACTCATCCAACGGCCTAAGAGTAACTGCACCATTAGCCGGATTTATAAAAAGCATATCGGTCGTTGAAGGTCAGTTTGTAGAAGCAGGAACGCCGTTGGCCACAATATCAAAAAACGGAAAGCTGATTTTGCGGGCAAACGTATCACAAAACAACCTCGATAAGATCAAGTCGATCAGAGAGGCCAACTTCAAGACCAGTAGCGGTGAAGTTTATTCGACCAGCGCGTTAAATGGCCGTATTGTATCATTTGGAAAAAGCATTCCGCTTGGTTCAACATTCGTCCCGATCACTTTTAAGATCGACAATCCCGGAAATCTCGTTTCGGGTTCTATAGTCGAAGTTTTCCTTAAATCGGCGGCAATTCCCGACGCGCTTGTCATCCCTGCATCGTCCCTTCTTGAGAACCAGGGAACTTTTTATGTCTATGTTCAGACAGCTGGCGAAAGCTTCGAACAGCGCGAAGTGAAGATTGGCGCTAACGACGGTCAGAATGTTCAGATTTTATCCGGAATATCAGAAGGAGAAAGAGTGGTATCAAAAGGTGCCTATCAGATTAAGCTGTCTGCAGCTTCGGGAACTTTACCGGCCCACGGGCACGAACATTAACAAATCGCGTCATGCTTAACAAAATAATAAATTTTGCACTGCACAATAGGCTCTTAATTCTCATTGGCAGTGTGCTGCTTCTGGCTTTTGGTTCCTATACAGCATCAAAAATGGAGGTCGATGTTTTTCCCGACCTGACAGCACCAACTGTCGTAATACTTACCGAAGCACACGGGATGGCACCCGAGGAGGTCGAAAAGCTTGTTACGTTTCCAATCGAAACAGCGGTAAACGGTGCCACGAATGTCCGTCGCGTACGAAGCTCGTCTTCCGCCGGAATATCTATCGTGTGGATTGAATTCGAATGGAACACCAATGTACTTGTCGCGCGTCAAATCGTCAATGAAAAGGTTGCATCGGTCAGTGAAAATCTGCCTGCAGCCGTTGGAAATCCTACGATGGCACCACAGTCGAGCATCATGGGTGAAATTATATTCCTGTCGCTTACAGCCGAAAAAACTTCGATGATGGATCTTCGAACAATTGCGGACTGGACCATTCGGCCGCGATTGCTTGCTACAGGCGGTGTTGCACAAGT